>CAZRHO010000006.1:0-21018 GCA_964599955.1 uncultured Methanosarcinales archaeon | reverse complement strand
AGATGCTGCTGGAAATAAAATTGTTGAATGTCAACAGTATCCTCCTTCTCCTGATGATAAAAAATATTACGTTTGTGATAAATCCATTTCTTCCCATAGTGGTTTACAATTTAATTTAGATATAATTGAAATAGATCCAGATACGGGAGATGAATTATATACTTTCACCTCAACAGACGATGAATTATTTAGGTTTATCCGACAAGATCGTCCCCCTGCTTTAGATTATATTAGTCGTTCAGAATGTACTGATGAAAGCGATCCAGATAAACAATACGATTATTTAGTTATAAAGGAAGGTGAAAATGACGATCCAATTTTAGAAAAATATTACGAGATAGATATTAAGCCTAATGCTACTGATCCAGATGAAGAAGATATTCTTAGGTATGATTATGAATTTGAAAATTATTTTTTACCATCAGTTTCTGAATCAGGAGAAAAGATTTCAGAATCGTCCCAGCCACCTCCACGCTTATATTTTAATAGCGAAAAAATTGAAGATATAGAAGAAGGAATACATAAAATAAAAGTTAAAGCAATTGGCCAACATGATAAAGAAGATAGTCAAACAGTCCGTGTTTTAATTGATCGGCCAGCGACAACCAAGTTAGAAGTAAAATTACCTTATACTCAAATTGATCACAAAATGGGTCCAGATACTTATGCAATCTCTAGGGAAGACCCTTTCTTCTTAAATGTAGTTTGGCCAAAAGAATCTGAATTGAATGGATTAGATCAAGAAATTAAATTAATTTATTATCAAGATAGAACAAATGATTATCCAACTTCAGAAAAACTATCTTCTGATCCACCTTTTTATTCAAATGATGGGTGCTATAGTTTTCCAAAAGGTGAACAGTCTAATCCAGATTGTCAAAATCCACAAATCCTAAATGATTACTTAATTGAAGGCATTATTCCCAATAGCCCTGATTTCCTTAAATTTGATCAATCTACTCCTCTTGACAAAAGACATAAATTATCTTTAAATTTTGAAACTCAATATTGTGAAAATGTCGATGTTGGTTCATCCACACACTTCGATTTTGCAGTAAAGGAATGTATTCCTTACATAGACACAAATCATCCCATTCCTTACATGTATGAGGAACCAAGTACTACTTTAGAAGAAAGTAAATTATATCAAAAAGACTCTAACGGCAATGTAGATAGTGACTTAAGTCCTTTTCTTGCTAGCCATAACTGTTGTAAGGGCGGAAATCCTCAATCTTGGAAATTAGAAAAAAATAAAAAAGTATGTTTTAGTGATGAAATTCCGGGATGTTACACTAATGAATATGTATTAGAAGAGCGTGAGAGACATTGCGGAGATATGAGCAGTCCTGATTCTAAAGCTGAAAGAGGGAACATTTGTGGTGGCGATTGGAGTTATAAACTACATAAAAATAATGGAAAGATTCAGTGCGGTTCTTGGGAAACAAACGGTAATCCAAATAATTGCCCTAATAACCCAGCTACAATTAACGAAGAATGTCAAGGAAAAGATTCTTGGGGTTATGTAGATAAAGATGGCGATGACAATAACGAAGGTTGGTGTCATGGAACTTTCGGTTGTAGTGAATTCTGTAAAAAAGGAGAGTCTCCGGTAGTTATGGAAAATATAGTTAAAGGTCCTAAAAATCCTTTAAAATCAGCAGAACAAATAGGGATTCTTTTTCAAGATGACAAAGGATTGAAAGAAATAACTAAAAACGACAACAATATTGAGTATCATTGTGGTTGTAAAGTGAGCGACATTGATGCTCAATATGTTTGCGATAATAATCATGACGGGGATTTCACAGGAAATTGTGTAAGGGACGGACATAATATAGTTTGCGATGAATCATGAAAAAAATAATTTTTATAATTGTTGCTTTGTTAACTTTTCAGCTAGTTATAGCTGCCCAAGGTTGTTTTTTAAATGAAGATAGCCCTTTATATTGTCAAACAATTAATCAAATTGAAGCCGAGGAAGAATGTAACATCTTAGAAAATTGTAATTTAGGTACAGATTTTATTCTTAATCAAGATTGTTCTAACAACAATAAATGTGAAAAAATTTTCTGTAAATCATCCTGTTCTGAAAAACTAAAGAAGGATTGCCCAGCAGGAGAATTATCTAAAGATGAAATTTTAAAGTGGTGTTCCCCTGGATGTTGCAAATTTAATTATTTAAATAAAAATTTCTGTGAATATAAAGAAAGTAAATGGTTCTGTGAAGTTGAAGCTATTAACAAAAGAAGTGATAAAATAAATTATGATTTAAAATTAAATGAAAATGAATGTCAAACATTTTGTCAGAAAGATGTTGAAGAAAGGAAGAAAGAAACTAAATCTGCAGAATTTGAATTAGTTTCAACTAAAATAAAGTTGGCAAAAGAAGAAAGTAAAACCAATAAAGAAAATAAAACTGAACTTCAAAATAACTTAACATCTACCGATAACGAAAAAAATAATTTTTTGTTAATTTCCATTTTCTTAATTTTATTAGTTTTAGCAGTGATTTATTTTTTACGAAAGAAAAAACCAGTTTTAAAACCATCAGATTCTAAAGAATTAAGTAAAAAGTGGACTCCTTTCCTAGTGCCTAAAAATGATTCAGAAAGTAAACTTGAAAAGATGAAGGAGAAACATCGAAAATTATTCAAGAAAAAGAAAAGAGAACAATTTTTATTAGAATCTGGCCTACCATTAGATAAAAAAAAAGAAGTTGATAAATTAAATAAATTAGTAAGATTACATCAAAAAGTTAAAGAGAAGGTTGAGAAAGAAAAACCGTGGAAAGATTTGAAAAATGTTATTGAAAAGAAAGGAATTATCGCAATAAAAAAAGATAAGACTATTGAAGAATTAAGAAAAATGTCTAAATGATTGCGTTTAACAACGGAAAAAAGATAAAAATTTAAAAAATAATGTTTTTTTAACAACGTTTCTACCTCGGAAGCTTTATAAACGATAACTGTTTTATGTTCTTTAGTTAAATGATAGGTAAAAAAAGAGGTAGATTTGTATTAGTTTTTTCTATATTGTTAATTCTGTCTTTAGCTTTAGTTCAAGCAATTAACGGTTGTTATTATTATCCTGGAGATGACCCTAAGATAGTTGATGAAGATAACCTTTTTTGTATTCCTTTTTTAGATAAAATCTTAGCTGAAGAAGATTGTCAGCAGCAACAAGGTTGTGAAGATATTAACCAATACTTTATTCCAAATTCTGATTGTGATCCTTTAGAAATTCCTCAATGTGAAAGAGTTATGTGTGACGTAGATTGTGTAGAACACACTTTATCTGTATGTCAAGCTAAAGGAGGAGATCCTGTCCCTGAAGATTTAGAAGATGCTTTATGTCAACCAGGATGTTGCGTAATTGATAGGCCAGAAGGAAAAATATGTGCAACTGATATGTTAGATAAATCTTGTAAAAATTCAGGAGAAGATATTGGAGTACCAGTTCAATTTTTTAATTACATAGGAGCTAACGATCCTTCTACTTGTGCATCTCTTTGTGCAAGTGAAGAAGAAATAACAGCTTCATTAACAGTTGAAGTTAAAAATGTAGGTGATGATCCCCAACCAATCCTTGAATCTAGTGTTGAATTGTTAGGGACAGAAATTCCTCTAATTGATGCTGCCCCTTATAATTTTCCTTCAATTCCTCCTGGGGTTTATTTAGTTAAAGCTAGTGCCCCGGGTTATTACCCTTCACAACAACAAGTTTCTCTTTCTCCAGGTGATGAAACTACAATTACTTTATTTTTAGAATTAATGCCAGAAGCAGTTACTCTAAAAGGTAGAGTTGTTAAAGCAGAATCACTTGAAGAAGGAATTAATGGCGTAGAAATAATTTTTTCCGGAGCTTCACAAGTAAATTTTTTAACGGCAGATATAGATGGCGTAAGTGGCTCATTCAGTGTAGAAGCTCCGCCCGGTTCTTATGATGTGGTTTTAACTCACGAAGATCATAAAACTGGTTTTGCGCAAATTATTGTCACGCCAGAACCAGAGGAACAAAGTTTCGGCCCTTTTGAGTTATTAGAGAAGACTGGTTCTTCTATATCTGGCACTACAATGATAGTTTTCGATCCAGAATCTCCACCAGTGGCGGAAGGAGCTGCAATTTATATTAATGGTCAATTTAGAGGGAACTCCCACTTTCAAACTGGTGTTTTTGAAATTGATATTGAACCAACCCCTGAAGGCGAAGAATATATTTTAACTGCATTTAAGAATGATTATTCTTACACAAGTGATGACCCTTTCGAAGTTGCGAAAAATCAACAAAAAGATTTAGGAAATTTAGAGTTGATTACTTACGAAGGCGAATGTAGTTGCCCAAGTGGTGAAACGAGGCCTGTAAATTCTTTCACTGCAAAGGCAATAAAAGGAAAAAAACAAGTTAATTTAACTTGGGGGAAACCTTGTGCAGAAGTTCTCAATTATGTTTTAACAATAAATGATGACCAAATTGAAATACCTCCTTCAATTAATAAATATATTCATGAAGGAGATTGGGATGAGGATTACACTTACAGTATCTTAGTTAAATATCCTAAGGTTGGTTGTGAAGAAGGTTTAGATGACGGCCAACCGTTCAGACTTTCAACTGCAGATGAAGAAGTAATTACTATGGGGGATGAAGAATGTGAAGGTAAGTTTGATCCAAGTCATGAATTCTGTATTTACGATGATCGTGATACGGTTTATGGTTGTGATCAAGAAAATTTCATTTATCCCTCTAAGGAATGTTCAACAATTCCCGGAAATTTTTTATGTAGTCCTGCAAGTGAGATGCAAGCTGTTTGTAGCGATGCTTCTTTCTGTAGTTTAAGTGGGCAACCTTTTGGTTTATACCATTCTCCTCAAAATTGTTATGAAGTTAACAACCCTTTAGAAGATAACATTGAGAATGCTTGTTATTATGACCATACTGAATTCTCAACTGCCGATAAGTGCGATTCTTGTGATAACATAGATAGTTGTTTCCAATATCAAAGTAAGAACTCTTGCGAAATTAATAATTGCCTGGGCGCAATTGAAGAATGTCAATGGGTTGGTTCTTCAGCAAATCCTAGTTTGATAAGTTATGGCGAGTTACTTAGTAACATTGACCCAACTTATGTTTCAGAAGAAACAGGTTCAGGTTATTGCGTACCAACAGAAAAATATAGCGGTACATCGATTGATAAAGAAGCAAACGATTTTTGTCCTTATTGCGGTCCAGGAGAAGATTCAACATTATTTGAAAATTATTATTGTACTGCCGACATTTGTACTAATTTAGGCAGGTGCTTTTCTAATGAAAACCTTAATCAATGTGAATCTTGTGAAAAAACCCCCACTCTTAAGGAGAACTGTATTTCTTACAAAACTGAACTTGAATGTAGTAACGGTCAAAATTTTGAGGTGGGCGAATATGCAAATTTACTTTATTCTGAAGATAGTTGTAATTGGGAAAGGTGTTCTTGGACAGGGACTAATTGTATAAAAGACGGTGATGGCGATGAAGAGAACGATTGTACTGGATCAGGTGTACCAAATTGTTTAATGGATAATAAAGCTCCAAAGACAGAATTAAAATCAAATAAAGTAGTTTCATTAATTAGCCCCGAAGTTATTTTTGAGGCGGACGATGAATTACATGAATACGAATCACAAAAAAGTTCGCTTAAAGCAGTTTATTATTGTTTAACAAGTGCACATCCAGAAGCAATTGATACCTGTACCAAAGATAAATTTGTTGAAGAATTATTTGTAGGTCTACAAAAGAAAATTGAAACAACAGTTAATTTGATTGATTTCCCAGATTTAGGTTTAACTTCAGCAACAGGGTCTGCTTACAACTTAAAATATTATTCTAAAGATAATTATAATAATCAGGAAGATGTTAAACAATCTTCGGTTTTTATTGATAACGTCCCTCCAATATTCAAAATAAATGAAGAGATCGATACAGTGGGAGATGTTACGGAATTAACAATCTATGTTGAAAGTAATGGTCAACCTTTAGAACCAATGAGGTGCGATTTTGAATTAGAACAATTTTTACCGGATGCGGGAGTTGTAGGTTCAAAAAAAGTTCTCAGGAACCAAAACCCTAAACAAGCAATTTTTAGTGAATTAAAAGGAATAGGTTACAAAGTTAACGTAACTTGTACGGATGATAACGGGAATGTTCATGATGAATTTAAATCTATAGTTTTTAATTTAGATCAGCAAGTACAAATTATTTATCCTCCTTTAAATGGGATAATTTCAGAAACTAATGTGCAGTTTGAAGTTAACACTGCAGTAGGTTCAATATGTGAATTATATCGTACTAAGACTAATGAAAAAATACCGGGCGGTTTATTTTTAACTAATGAAGAAGGGAAAATACATAAAACTAATTCAGTTCAAATAAGTAAGTTAGGAAGTCCAATTAAAGTTGGAGATTATGCGGGAGAATACAAAGTAATTTGTAAAGAATTGTTAAGCGAAATAATTCATGATAAAACTCATTTTAATTTTGAAGTAGATAAATTTGGACCAGAAACTCAGATTGTTTTAAATGAAGCAGATCGGCCAGCTGAAATGCCAACTGTTTTTGATTGGGAAAGAACTTTTATTCAACCTGTTGAAGTAAGTTTTATTTGTCAAGCTGAAGGAATTGAATGCGATAAAACACTTTATTGCTTAGGTAATAGTTGTGGATCTATTGGCGATCCAAATTATTTAGAGTATGAAGGAAGTTTTCAAATAGAAGATGATACCAGGATTTGTTATTATTCTACTGATTTAGCTAATAATCTTCCTTCTTTTACTTGCGGAGATATAAAAATTGAAGGTTTTGATATAGTCTTAGAAAAACCTAATAGTTATATTTATCAAGGAGAATTATACGGAATTAGTAACCAGAACCAATTTGATTGGCAATTTTTTACTAAAGTTCCAACAGAAATTTGTAAATTTAATTTTGCTCCCGGTTTTGATTATGATACTGTTGAACCATTTAAAGTATTAAACAACGATGGGGGGAAATATCTTTTCCCTGAATTCCCTAGCGGATCTATTGGCGCTTTTGGCGAAGAAGGAGGAATAAAACAATTATATTTACAATGTAGAGATAGTTTTAATTTTGCTCATCCGGAGAAAAAATTAAATTTAGAATATGATCCAAGTAAACCTGTAATAATTTCTACTGGCGCAGATCCAGAATTGTTAGTTGAAGGTTCTAAAGTCAAATTGTTAGTTGAAACGGACGATAAAACTTTATGCCGTTATAGTCATAATTCAGACGGTTTGGGAACTGAAAATTATGAAGCAATGAGTTATGAGTTCCCTGGACATGATGAAGGAGAATTACATAAAAAACATAGTAAAGAAATTGAAATTAGTTTTGTTAATGGTGAAGAAAAGAAAGATTACCTCTTAAATGTAATGTGCATGAATGGTGCAGGGGATCTTTCAGAAATGAAAGAATTAAAATTTTCTGTAGATTATACGGCCATTGGAAATATAATTTATCTTTCTCCAAAAGACGAATATTTCCGCGGCCCAGAAATTGATTTTTTAGTTGAAACTTCAAAGATAAGTAATTGTCAATATGAATTTTCTAATTCTACCGAATTATTTACAACGGAAGAAGGAAGAAAACATACAGCGACAGTTAGTGCTACTGAAGAGAAAAAATATATTGTGCCTATCAAGTGTTTAATTTCCGGGGAGGAAAAAAAGAATTCTCTTAGTTTTACAATTGATAAAAGTTTACCGATAATCAAAAAAATTGAAGGTATTGCTCCCACTTGCGGTTTAGATCATTTAAAATTAAGACCATATACAAATGAAGAAAAAATAAAAGAATATTATTATGAGGTTTATGAACTGGATACAAAAGATGATTTCTTAATAACTCCTGCAGCAAATTTACTTACTGGGGTAATGGTTTATAACAGTACAATTGGACCAGATTTACCTTTAAAATTATCTTTAAATAATTTCAATTCTACTGTTGGTAACAAATATAGGATTAAAATGAGGGTAATTGATGCAGCAGGAAACACTGGAAGTTTTAAAGAAAGTGACATGTTTGAGATAACTCATGCGAACTTTTCATCTTGTGTAAATGATACTGAAGCACCAAACGTTTATCTTGAATCTGAAGAAACATGTACAGGATTATTTGCAGAATTAAATTGTGAAGATGATTTAACTTGTTATGAATTTAAGTACGGTGTAAGTCCTAGTGCAGATTCTTGTAAAGCAACACAGAATTATGTTGGGAATAAAATTGAAATTGAAGAAGACACTTACATTTGTTATGAAGCAAAAGATTTACAAAATAATGTTTCTGGGACTCTCCTTGTAAAATTCCCTGATGATGATGCAGATGGAATAACTAATAGTTGTGATTTATGTAAAGAAACTATTGATGGAGGGGTAGCAGATGAAAATGGTTGCACTTCTGATCAATTTACAAGTGAAGAATTAAAATCAGATTTAGATAAAGATGGGTTACCAGATAATTGGGAAAAATTATACAATCAAGAAGGTTGTGAATATGATCAACTAAGTGAAGATAGTAATAATAATGGGATAGTTGATTCTTTAGAAGATTATGATTCAGATGGTTTCAATAGTTTTGCTGAATATATGGCTGAAACAAACCCTTGTATCGCTGATGAACCTGAAACAGACGATAAAGAATCACAGGAAGATGAAGAAGCAACAGACGGTTTAGAAAAAATAACTGCTGAAGAAGCTAACGTTACTGCGTGGATTTTCTTAATATTAGGTTTATTGTTTATTTTAGGAGGGTTCGGTTATTTAATTTATTTTTATGTCCAATTTAAAAATCAACCAAGTGACATAAAAAAATCAAGCACCCCTTCACTTTTTTCAAAGTCACCTACAACTAAGAAAAAACCTAAAAGTGCGTGGGGCGGTAAATTTGCTTTATTAAATAGGTTAAATAGAAAAAGATCAAAAACAAGGAAAAGAGAAAAAATCTTTTCTGATTTTAATAAGAGTTCAACAGAGATACCTCATATTAAGAAGATTATTACTAAAAAACCAACTTTAGATAACCTTCATGAATTGGCTCACAAGTATAAAGATAATAAAAAATATATCGCTCCCGGGTTAAAGACTGGTGAGAAAGGAATTTTTTCAAAACTAGATGACATTGCTAAAAAAACTAAAGATAAAAATATAGATCAAGTTGCAACTAAAGAGGAAGCTAACGATATATTCTCAAAATTAAAAGACATTAGCAAGAAAAGAAAAAAGTAAAGGATTGATTTACTTTGATTCAACAAGATATTATCCAAAATGAAGAAATTAAATATTTTTAAAAATAAAAAAGCAATGGGTGTAGCTCAAGCTTTCATGTACATAGTTTTAGTTTTAACATTCGGTTTTATTATGATCTTTGGAGTTAAATCCGTTTTAGATTTTAAATGTAAAGCAGAGTCTGTACAATTTTTTCAATTTAAAAATCAAATTGAAGCAGATGTAAAAAAGATTTATTCTGAATTCGGTTCTTTAAGAAAAGTAGATTATACTTTGCCTGAAGGGATGAACCAAATATGTTTTGTTGATTTAGATACAAACCCAGAGGGAGAAGGATATTCAGATTTTAATGATCTTTGTAATCGTGATCCGGATGTTGAAAATGATATTTATGACCCTTACGCTTGTGAAGTTTGGAAAGATGCCTGGGAAGTAGAAGACGGTGAAAATGGGTGGAAATCCATGGACGAAAATGTTTTCTTTTACCCTAAAGGTAAATCTTGTTTTGAAGCTCCTAAAATAAAAACCTACAAAATAAAAATTTATGATGAAACTGAAACTGGAAATAAGGCAGTATATTGTCCTCCGGTAACCAGAGGAAAGTTTAGTTTAATTTTAGAAGGTAAGGGTGATCGCACAGAGATATCTTCTGCAGAAAATCCAAGTTGAATATTTTAATAGGACTAATGGTGCATAAAAATAAAATTAATATTAAGATGATTAAAGAAAAATCAGGGCAAATTCAAGTTTCCTTCAATTGGCTTTATGTTTTGATTGCAGGGGCAGTGATTTTATTATTTTTTGTAGGTGTTGTCGCTAAACAAAAAGACGTTTCAGAAAAAGGGTTAAGTGTTGATGTTCTTGATACCATGGAATCTATTTTTACAGGAGCTTCAGTTTCAGATAAGAGCCAATTTCCAATAAACACGGGAGGAATAAGAGATTATACATTTAACTTTAGATGTTCTGACCTAGTTAATGAATATGGTTTTTTTGATAAAGGAGTGATTAAACAGGAAAATTTAGTTCCAATTTTTTCCCCCATGGAAATTAAGACTGAAAAATTGTTTTTATGGAGTGTTCCTTACAACCTTCCTTATCACATTATTAATTTATTAATTGTAACTTCTGAAAATTCAAAATATTACCTTTTGGGAGATTTAGATTCTTCACTAACTTTACTAAACGATACTAAAGCTCTGAACATAGATCATTTGTCTTATGACGAGTATGCAAACGGTGGAATTAAGTCAGAAGAAAATTATCAAGTAAGAATTGTTGATTTTGAAGGAAGAATTTCTTCTGGTGAATCAGTACCAACAGAATTACATAATTTAGCAGATGATAAAGTTACAATGGTAAGTTTTTTACCATCACCAGGCAATTCCGCTAATTATTATAGCATGAAGTCACAAGAAGAAAATAAAGTTTGGGAAAAAATATCTGAAGAAGGAATCAAAATAATCTCATTAGGGGAAGATCCCGATGCCGCAAAATATGCAGCAATTTTTGCAGCTAATTCTGAAGAATATCGATGTGCAATGCAAAAGGTTTTTCGTAGAATGAAACATGTAACGGAATTATATCAACGAAAACTTAATGAAATTGAAGTGTTTCACGGGGAACCTCCTGTAGATGACCAATGTATAACTGTTCTAGAAAAGAAATATGATGAAAAAGATCCAGAAGCATTATTGGGATTAATAAAAGGTAATGCAGCAGGTTGTGAAGGTACTTACGCAAAGTCTATGGCTGGCTGTTTAGAATTATTACAACAAACAAAATTAATCAAGGAATTTAATCAAAATTTAGAAACTAAAGATTGTATAAATTTATATTAAAAATGTTAAAAATAAAATCTAAGAAAGGTCAAATTAGAATGACCGAAACAATAGCGGTAATTTTTATTTTCTTTATCCTATTAGTTTTTGCAATTATTTTTTATGGTCGTTATCAAAAAGTAGCTTTCCAAGAAAAACAAGAATTAGATTTCGCAAATAAAGCAATAGAAATAACAACTAAAGTTTTATTTTTACCGGAATTGACTTGCAGTAAAGGTGAGGCAGAGAAAGAAGATTATTGTTTTGATATGTTAAAACTTCGTTACTTAAAAGGTCTTTCGGAAGCAAATTTAGATTATTATTTTGACCTTTTTTCATATTCACAAATATTTGTTTATGAAATATACCCTGGCGGATTATGGGCAGAAAATTTAGAAGAAAATCAAAAAGTTCTTCCTACTGAAAAGTTGATAATTTATGAGAATGTTCCTTGCCCAGAAGGTTGCAATTTTAATCAAGAAGAAGGGAAATGTATAGCGGATCTCGCATTAGAAATACCTGTTTCTTGTAAAGTTCCTTTCAAATCTACTTTTTTTACTGTTTCTTTACGTGATGAGACAGAATCTGAGTTTCTTGGAAGATCAATTTACAAAACAGGGTTTTTAGAAGTGAGAATATTTAGATAAATTAATGGTGTTTAAATTATGTTAAAAAAGAAGGCCCAAATGGAAATTGCAGGTTTAGTTATCATAGTGATTTTAATTTCTTTAGGCATGTTATTTTTAGTTTATTTTAGTTTAAGTGAAAAAGATCCAGAAAAAATTTTTACTAGAAAAAATTTAGCTTCTAGTACTATGGCTGCAGTAATGAAAACTACTTCTTCAATTGAAGATGGATGTAACGGTCAACTTAGCTTTGAGAAAGAGATTTTAGATGATTGTGCTGGGCATATACTTGGAGGTGATTTCCATATAAAGTGCTCCGGGAAAAATAGTTGCGAGTATTTAGATGATAGGATTAGAAAAATTCTAAAACAGACATTAGGATATTTGAAAAAAACTTATGATTTCAGAGCAGACCTTTTAACTCAGGAGGAAAGGAAATTGATTGATATTCCGTCTGATAAAGGAAGATGTAATAAAAAATATGGAGATAGGGATCAAACTACTTATTACTTAAACACTGGCTCAGGTAACGTAATGATCCGGTTAAGAGTTTGTGATTAAATTTCAATATAATTTCTATTTTAAATACAGCAAGATTTATATATGTTTATTTCTTTTTAACGAGTATAAATAGTCTAAAGATTTTAATAATCTTATATTTCAAAAAACGAGGTGAAATTAAAATGAATAAACAAGGTCAAGGTCTTTCTTTAAATGTAATTATTATTGCGGCTATTGCTTTAGTAGTTATGGTCGTTCTTATAGCTATCTTCATCGGTAAGACTGGTGGACTCGCAGAAAAGATTTCAGAGGAAGCTGATGCAGAGTTATATGCTATGGCTCCCACTTACGGGGTTTGTGAACCTTCAGTAACAAGTGAAATCTCATTTAAAACAAATTATGGTTTAGCTATGGCTTTAGAGAGTGTTCAAGAACAAATGGTGAAAAAGGCAGAAGCTAAGGAAGAATTCAAAAAAGAAATAGAAAGATGTAGAAGTTTGGGAGAAAAAACATCTTGTGAAGGTTCAGATTGCTCATGGGGAAATTAAGATGGATAAAAAAGGCATAGTTTGGCCTTACCTCATAGCAGGGGCTTTAGCGATAATTGTTTTAGTCGTTATGGGCACAGTTTTTGTAGATACCACTGGTAAAAACACTAAGCCTTTTACGGCTTGTGAGAATAACGGAGGAGAATGTCTGGAGTCTAAAGCTTGTTCAGATAAAAGTGGTTTTTCCTTAAGTCAAATGTCCTGTAAGAAAGATCAAGTCTGTTGTGTCATTGATAAAGATGATTCTTAAAAGATTTAAAAAAGGAGAAATTAGTGAGATGTGGCTATGGATTTTATTGGCCCTTGTTCTCGGTTTTTTTCTTTTAAGAGGCTTAATATTAAATTAACGTTAAAATGGCGATAAACAAAAAAGCAGCTACTCAAACCTCATGGGGTTTAATCATTTCATTAATAGTGGGTGGTTTAGTTTTAGTTTTTTTAATTTGGTGGTGGGCAACTGATTTAGGATTAGGCGATTTATTAAAGGGTTTTAGTAATATTTTTAAATAATTGAAGATGAAAAAAAGAGGTTCAGTAAGCGTAGGTACTTTCATAATTACCATTTTAGCAGTTTTATTAATAGCTACTTTAATTTATACTTTTTTGTCAGACGATGGTGCCTTTTCTGGATCTAAAGAAAACGTAGATTCTATCAAAGAAGAATACTTAACTGTTAATGAAGATTTTAATATAATCCCAATTTACAAAGGAGGCATTAAAAGTGAAAAAATAAGCAACCAATATAATTCACTTGTTTCTACCATGGAAAACATGTTGAAAAGTGATAAAACAAATTGTTTTGCAAATTTTGGTGATTTTTCAGATTTAGGTGAAAAAGGTCTTAAAGTCAGTTTAACATACGATTCTTCTTCTGGAAAAACACTCGTTGTACCGTATGAAAAACAAAAAAAGATAATTCGTAAAAGAGCTAAAAAATTAGACATGGTTCCTTGTGTTATTGCAGGCATGGGGGATGTGACAGAAAATTGGTATAACTATTTTCTAAAAAAGGAGCAAGGAAGTTTAAGTAACTCTTATTATAATCCAATAAATCAAATTGACATTTTTTACTCTGAAGATGGTATAAATGGGAATGTTATTAAAGTCCCAGAATTTGGAAGTCAATACTCAAATGATGTTTCTAATAATTTTAGGAGTAAGGGATGGTTATTTAAACCAAAAAAAGGAGTGATTTGCTTTTTCCCAACTCAACGAAATTTTAAGGTTGGTCCCAGTGAAGACGGGTTAAGTCAAGTTCATTTTAGAAAAGGAGGGGGTGCGTATTTTAAAGATTTTAATGCACTAACAAAATGTTCCGATGAATAAAATGAAAAATAAAGAGGGAGAATTTTCAGTTGCAAGGTTTTTAATGATTTTATTAGCTCTAGCTTCAGGAGTAATTATTTTATTGACAATTTCTTCATCACAAGAAGATCAAAATGATTATCAAAATGAAGCACTTTGTAGAGCTTCAATTATAACTCGTGGTAAAATGTCTGCTCCGATTAATGCAGGTATCGCTTCTATCGATTTGAAGTTACAACCTCCTTTGTGCAGTACGCGAGAAGTAGAAATAACAGGGAATAGGGAAGAGATAATGGAACAAATGGCTTATTATCTTTCTAGATGTTATTGGATGTTTGGAGAAGGGAGATTTGAACAAATTTTCCATGGTAATAAAGTACATCATTTACCAATATTATTCGGAACTGATGAACATAAGAACAAATGCTTTACTTGTTATAATGCAGTTGTTAACGAAAAGAACTTTCAGCCTATTACTCCTGGAGAATTTGCTAAATATCTGGAAAATAATAAACATCAATCTAGCGGTATGAGGTATACCGATTATTTGGAGAATACAGGAGAAGGGACTTTATTTATAATGCTTGATAATATTGAACCAAATACTGCTTATGCTGTTGAATTTCTACCAAAAATGAAACCATTAGAAAGCACTAGTGCATTAGGTTGGATAGTAGGAGCAGTTGCAGTTATTGCAGGTGGTGTTTGCGTAATTGCTACAGCAGGAGCTTGTGCAGGGGTAATTGCCACTGTTGCTGCAAGTGCAACTGTTGCTGTAGGGAGCGCGGTCCTTGTTGTCCAGACTGATGAATATTGGAAAAGTGTTCATGATTCAGAAGAAAGAGATTTCACTACTTTAGCTTTACCAACAATAAAAAATTCAGGTTGTTATAACGGTGATTTATCAAAATATGCGGGGTAAAATAAAAAATGAAATTAAAATTTAATAATAAAGGCGGAGCGTCAATTACAGTTTTAGTATTTTTAGCTTTAGGAGTTTTTGTGCTGATTTTTGGATATGGTTTAACTTCCAATACTGGGAAGATTGCAGGAGATGTAAAAGAAGCTTTCAATTATGAGGATTGTGATGGTGATGGGGTTAAGAATATCCATGATAAATGTGCAGGTCAAGCGATGGGAGTAAAAGGACATTCAGATCAAACTAAATTCCGTGGTTGTCCAGCATCTAATCCACAGTTAGAAAATTACGATTCGTTATATAAATTATATCAAGTTGGTGACGGGGAAGAAATTAAATTTTATCCCATTTGTGAAGATTCTGGTTTGAAAGATAAATGTGTAACTAAAAAAGAATCAAAAAATTATCAAAATAAATGTCAATATATCGAACTTTCAAGTTTAGTAACGAGTATTGCTGATTCACCAAAAGATGGAGAAACAGGAGTTCCAACAATTGCAGGAGTGCCAACTACTGGTGGGATTTCTACAGCTGCTGATTTAAAATTAATAAGGTATGAAGTAAGTGCAGGTGAAGGAGATCAAAATGGTTTTTGGAACATTAACGAAAAAAATGTTAAGGAAGAAAAGAAAGCCATTGTTGATCTTAAGGATAAAATTGGTAAAAGTTCAACTCACAAAATAACTATTAAAAATGTAGGTACAGAGAAGATCACTAAAAGTTTTAAAATAAAAATAGAAGCATGTAATAGTAAAAGAGCAAATTGTTTTGAAAGAAAAACAATTGAATTTAATAAAGAGATTGATGTTGGAAAAGATGAAACTATTTCTAAAGTGATTACGATCGCTGAAAAAGGAGATTTTTGTCATGTTTCCACAGGCACAGGAGAATGTTATTATAAGGTAACTTTAGATTCAACTGGGCAGATGAATGAAGATAAAAGTAATAACATCGGTGGAGTAATGATAGTCATAAAAAATCCAGAGTTTAGTAATAAGTATAAAGAATATTGGGCCATAGAAATTGCAGGAGATGGCGACACCCAAAATGCAGATATTGATGAACATTGTAAAGGTTATATTGGAGATACAAATAATAAAAACATGTTTAAATGCCTGTCCAAAAGGTCAAATTGTGATGAAGGAGAATACCCTTATGCTAAGAAAGATGACAATGTTCCAGCATGGAGTACAAGTAAAGGTTGTTTGATTGTTGTGGCAGAACTGGATGCTAGCGATGATGATTGCGGTTACGCTGGAGCAAACGATGGACAAATGATATATTCAATGACATATTCTAAACTTGATAATTTAAAGACAAGCTTTAAGGGAGATTCTCACGCTAAAAAGTTAATGGGTTGGTCTTGGAGAACAGGTAATAGTTATCCACCTGCAGGAAATTTTGGTTTTGTTTGTAAGAAAGGAAGATGGTATCGTTGTGAAAGTGGTATGGATTATGAAGTAACTGAGGAAAATGATTACATCTGTAGATGTAAAAACTCAATTTGTGATTGGGAAAAATATCAATAAACCATGTTTAAATTAAGATTAGGTAAGAAAGGACAGGTATTAAAGTTTGTAGTAGGTCTAATTATTACCATTTTTGTTTTTTTTTATTCTTTTAAAGGTATTGCAGAGTTAGCTAAAGTAGGTGTAAGTTCATCAGAAAAAGGAAATTTTAATGAACTAACTAGGGAAATTAAAAAATTAGCAGAAAAAGGAGAAGATGGTTCTAGGGCAAATTTAAATGTTGAATTAGGTAGTAATATTAAACATCGGATAATATTAAATTATTGGGAAAGTTATGATAAATTTTTTCGTTACGCAACTAATCAACATGAAGATTGGTACAAACCAGATCAATGTAAGGGTAAAGATTGTTTGTGCTTTTTTTTAAGTTATAACTCAGAGAATAAAGGAAATGTCGAAAGAAAAGGGAATACTAAACCTTTGTTAGCATTCAAACCAAAAGAAGTTTCTTGTTTTGAAGTTCCAGATGGGTATTACCTTTATCTCTTAAATAATGAGGCATGGAATAATTTTGGGGAAAAATCAGGAAAGTTTAAAGTTAGTTTATACAAATTAGGCAATATTATTTTTGCTTGTAGAGATAAATGTACTTGGCCAAATACTATTCAGAAACATCCTAAAAAGCATTTAACAAATAATGTGGATGAACTTTCCCAAGAAGTTAAAAAATTATTTTCAAATGGTAAAGAAGGACAAAAGAAAAATTTTAAATTGAATTTAGGTTATAATAGGGCATTCCTTCATTACCCAGAAGATCAGGAAAGAAAACCGATTGATTATGGGTGCAGTGAAAAGTTCGAGAAAAAATTATTATATGCAACTGAAACTAAAGAATCAGCAGATTTAGGTTTTGGCCAAAATACATTATGCGTGATTTCAGAATTTAAAACAGAATCAACAGGTATAAAAGGGAAAAAATGCGGAACTGAAAAACAAATAATTCATTTAACACCTAAAGGTTCAACATATGGACTTTTTGAATGCCATCCAATAGATAATATTAATTTAAATGTTAAAAATATGCCTGCCATAAATAGTTTTGATCAAAAACCTTTCACGATGGATTTAACTTTAGAAAAGAGAGGGAACGAAATTTTATTATGTAAAGGAGCATCTTGTTAAAATGAACAAAAAAGCTGTCAGCACTATTCTTTTACTTTTTGAATTGATAGCTTTGTTATTGATAGTTTACAATTTTACCGCTATTGCAGATAAGTTTGTTAAGTCAGATACAGCACAAAAGATGGTCATTGCCGAAGATTTTTCCATGATGGCAAATACTTTGGTAGGTATACCTGGTGATTTGGTTGTTGAATACCCTTATGAAATATCTAATTACACTTTACTTCTTTCAAGTTCAGGGTTTGCAGTCTATGAGAAGGGAGATAAGGAACCAAAATGGATAAAGAGGGATTTATTTCTTCCACGTAAATATTCTGCCGCCGGAAAAGTAGTTTCTTCCAAAAAGGCCTGTTTACATAAGTCCGAGGAAAGTAAAACTATTTTTTTAAGCGATTGTGACCCAAATTCATTACTCATGAAAAACTTAAATCAAAAAGGTGTTGCTCAACCAGGCGTAAATGTTAAGGATTTAGAAGTTAAGAAATTTATCACGGATAATTTAGGGGAACAATACATTGAAGAGGTTGAATATTTAACTAGGTTATTATCCATTGAAAGAGGATGCGCTAAAAAATGGGCTAAAGAAAGGGGCGCAATTCCCCAGGTAGTTATCAACAGGGTTAATTCCCCTGGGAAATATGGTTCAACAATTAAAGAAGTAGTATCGAAAGATGGCGGTAAATCTTGGTTTGGTATATCAAATGAAAAGATTAATGATCCTCAAAGAGGAATAGATGGGGGAAAGTCTTACAAAGGTTGTTTACAATCTGCACTTAATTTTATGTTATGTAAAGGACAAGAAGATCTTGGCGCTAAAGAGGTAAAAGGTAGAACTCATTTTGTTCATCGTTGTACTCAAATAAAACAAGGTAAACAGGTTCCTTCGTGGAATTATAAAAATCCTTTACAAGTTCAATCAGAAAATTGTGCTGCCCATTTCTCTGGGAATGATATATCTGAAAAGGATTGTTCATTAAGAAAATATAAACCTGCTATAGCTTAAAATTAAATATAAAAGAGAATTAAAGTGAAAAAAATTAATAATATTTTAAGGATAAATAAGAGAGGTAATTTAGATATTGCCCGTAAGACGATATTTTGGTTAGTTCTAATTATGATGGTTACGGGGATGACTTTTGCCTTTGCAGCATTATTATCAATGATTGAATCAAGCACCGTGTTGGTCCCAAGAGAATTGAAAGGAGAACTAATCTCTTTAAGATTTAGTAACTCGCCCGATTGTTTTGCTTTTCAAGATGAAAATAATGGGAGGATTTATCCAGGGATAATAGATTTTAATAAATTTAACGACAATCAATTAAATTTTAATTGTTACAATTTAGATTCTGGTACAGCAGCAAGACAATATAACTTTAAAATAACTTTACAGGATTTAGGAAATTCAATTCAAACAAAAATGTATGCTGAAGGAACAGATATTTTCATAATAAAAAAAGGAGTTTTAGTAAAACAGGGAGATTTTTTCACTAAAGATGTATTGATAATAAAAGGAATAGAAAAAATAGGTAAATCAAATAAAGTAAAGGAAAAACCTAAAAAAATAAATGTTCCTTCTGGCCCAGAAGTAATCCCTGTTGGACCAGGGAAGATATAAACTTACTTCAAAAAGAGTTAGAAATTAAAAAATAAGGTGTTTACAAAACTAGAAAAAGAATGAAATTAAATAAAAAGGGGCAATTGGGAGATGCAATAGATATGTTTTTTACTATTTTTATTTTTGTATTCCTGGCAATCTTTTTTGGGATTACTTTCACAATTATGTCTAAAACAAGAGATGTACAAACTGTTAGTTTGCTTGACGATGTTCGTTTGAATACAGAAGTAATTACCAATCTTTATTATAAACTGTATCAAGATGAAGATTTATCAGATGTGAATTTAAATTTAATTATATCCAATGTTAAAGTTTTAGAGGGAAGGGCCATTAGATTGTGCCAGGACTATGGTCAAGAAATAAACTGTAAACAAGACGTGATGCAAGTTTCTAACACTGGATGTTCTTGGAAAGATGAAAAATGTGTAATAAAGGCAGCTACTTAAAGAAAAAACCAAATTCATAAATTCAAAAATAAAATGTTAAAAATAAATAAGAAAGGAAAAATCATCCACTGGTTAAATTTCGCTTTATTGGTAATAGTAGTTTACGTTTTGATTTCTCAATCAGGACCAGAATTACAAGTTAAAGGCTCTTGGCACACTAGTTTAATAAAAAATAATTATTTAGAAGCACAAAAAGATTTACTTCAACAAGATATTAAGGCAAAAAAGATAGGTCGTTATTCTGTAAAAAGATTAGCCTCAAATGGGGGTTTTTTTCCAAATTCAGGATCCCCTTGTGGTAAAACAGAAAATACCTTTCAGTTATGGAACAAACTAGATAAGGAATGTTTTCCAGATTATAGACGGAATGTAGAAATTCTCAGTGAAGAGATTTTAAAAGACAAATTATCAGATAGAAGGTTTACTAATATAAAATATAATGGAAACCTATTTACTGCAAAGGGAGAAATTAGAAATATTGACTTTGAGAAAAATCGTTATTTTTATGATACTAGTTTTGCTGTTGATGTTGGATACAATATTGAAGAATATCAAGAATTGATTGAAAAATCTAAAGAAAAATTGTTGTCCTGCCGTAACAAAAGAGATTTATTTGATTGTTTAAAAAATCCAGTTTTGTGGCATTATGGCAGTTGTGATAATCAACAACAACCAGATGAAAGTAATAGAGTAGTAAAATATTGTGTTGAAAGTATAAGTACTAGAAATCCATTAAATTATTACTTTGCTTTAGACTTTACACCAACTAAACCTTTCGAAATAGAAGATTTAAATGTAAATAAAAATAATAATGTTTACGAAATTAGTTTCAAATATGATCCATTAGCTACAAGTTATAACATCTATTTTACTAATTCTCTGGACTTGATTTCTTACAACGGTAAATCAGAAGACATTTATGTAATAGAACAAGCAGGAGAATTCTTAAATAAATTAAGTTTCAATTCACAAGAAATAATTAACGAACCTAACTTATGTAACAATAAAGAAAAGAACAAGGCTTATTTGTGTGATGACAATATATTTTATATTTTAGAAAACCCACTATTAATTCAAAATGAAGACTACCTTTTTACCGCAACTACAAAAAGTAATAATCAAGAATCTAACATTGATGGTTTTTATTTAACTGAAAATTAAACTTCAATATAGCTTCAAAAACCTAAAGTATTATAAAAAACAATTCAGGTTTATTTTTTAATAATTAGTATTGAAAATAAAGTATTAGAAATTTAACATTAGAAAAGCGGGGTGGTTTATAATGTTTAAGATACCTTTACCAGAATTAAAAGAA
>CAZRHO010000005.1:2396-22644 GCA_964599955.1 uncultured Methanosarcinales archaeon | reverse complement strand
ATGCAAATAATTCATTTTTAGCTACTAAAATTAGTTTTATTAATGAAATTGCTAACATTTGTGATTTAGTTGGGGCTGATGTGAAAGTGATTTCTAAGGCAATGGGTATGGATTATAGGATAAGTCCAAAATTTCTTAATGCAGGAATAGGTTATGCCGGAAGTTGTTTTCCAAAAGATGTCAGGGCACTAGTTAACACTGCAAAAAATAAGGGTTATGATGCTAAATTACTTAATGAAGTTAATGAATTAAATGAAAGACAAAAAATAATAATGTTGGGTAAAATTAAGAGAAAGTATGGTGAGGATCTTAATGGGAAAATTTTTTCTATTTTAGGATTATCATTTAAACCAAAAACAAGCGATATTAGGGAAGCTGTTTCTTTAATTTTAATTAAAGAATTGTTAATATTGGGAGCAAAAGTAAAAGTTTATGATCCGGTAGCTAATGAAGAAGTTAGAACCTTTTTTAAAAATAAAATAACTTATTGTGAATCAGTAAATGAAGTTTCTAAAGAAAGTGATGGTTTAATCTTAGTTACTGAATGGGACGAGTTTAGGAATGTTAATTTTAATAAAATTGGCGAGAATATGGTTGAAAAAGTACTGTTTGATGGGAGAAATGTTTATGAGCCAAATTTGTTGATTGAAAAAGGATTTGAGTATTATGGGGTTGGAAAAAGATGAATAATTGTTATGATATCATTTTGGATTATATAAAGGAAAAAGATGTTCTTGACATTGGTAGTTGCGCTGAGCAAGGCGGTGTTTATAAGCCAATGTTACTTTTTAATAAAATTAAAAAAAGAGCTAATAGTGTAGTTGGTATAGATATTGAAAGTAATAATAATGAAATAATTAAAGGAAATGCCGAAAACATAAATTTAAATCAAAAATTTGATGTGGTTACTGCGGGAGACGTAATTGAACACTTAGATAATGCTGGTTTGTTTTTAGATAATATGCATCGTCATTTAAAAGATGATGGCGCAATGATTATTGTGACTCCAAATGCAAAATCCATTGGTTATTTGCCTTTCAAAGGCAATGATTTTCATACTTGTTGGTATTGTAAACATACTCTCAAATATTTAGTTGAGAAACATGGTTTTAAAGTAGAAAAAATGTTTTTTGGATTGCGCAAAAAGAAAAATTTTTTCAATGACCATTTAAGATCAAGATTTGCAAATAACATTTTGTTTGTTTGTAGGAAAATATAATATGGGAAATAAACTTAAAATTGCCGTTACTCCAAGACATGTTGAAAACAAAGATGGCTCTTTTCTTTCAATTGAAAGGAGATATTTAGATTTTTGGTCAAAGTATGGTTATGAATTATCCTTAATTCCTTTTATTCAAGGATTAAACTTTGAGAAATACTTTGAGGAAAATAATATTAAAGCATTATTAATTGCTGGGGGATACAAGTATTATTCAGAAGAGATTAGAATTTTTGAAAAAAAAGTAATAGATGTGGCTATCGAAAAAAATATTCCGGTAATAGGCGTATGTTGTGGTTTATGGAGCATTAATGGATATTTTGGTGGGAAATTAAAATGGAATGAAAAACATAGTAAAAGAAATTTAAAATATTTATCAAAAGCAATTCCAATGAGATTAATTGGAAAAAAGCACATACCACAACACGGTATTAAAATGGTAGGTAATTTAATGGAAAAAAGAGAAGCCGTTGTTAATAGTTTTCATAGAAAAGTAATTGATAGGTTGGGAGATGGACTAAAACCATTCATCTACTCTGATGATGGAGAGATAGAAGGAATTTACAACTTAGATAAAAAAATAATTGCATTGCAGTTTCATTTAGAACATGGAAATTGCTCTAAATGGTTTGAAAGAGATTATATGTCTTTGATTGATAAAATAATAAAAAATGAATGATAAAAAACCTAAAATTTCGGTAGTAATCTGTGCATGGAATGCGGCTCATTGCATCAAGGGAATCCTAGAATCATTAAATAAGCAAACTTTTACTAATTTTGAGATAGTGGTGGCAAATGATGGTTCTACAGACAATACCGCCGAAATTGCAAAAAGTTATGGTGCCCGCGTGATAAATATGGAACATCTTGGTTTATCTGCAGCGCGTAATGTAGGCATAAATAATTCTAAAGCAGACGTTGTTGCAATTATTGATGCGGATTGTTATGCTTCTCCTCAATGGCTGAAAGAAATCCATGATGGAATAATGATAAATGGTGAAGAAGTAGTAACAGGTAACACCCATATACCAAAATCTACATTTCTTGGCGATTGTATTTCTGGTTTAGGTTATCCTGGCGGTGGCCATTTAGGTTTTGAAAATATGTGGCCAGTAGATAAAGAGGGATACACAATTCATTTAGCAGGAGGTAATTGTGCATTTATTAAAAAAAAAATCCAGCAAATTGGCGCTTTCAATGAAAAACTAACAATTACTGCAGATGATGTTTTTTTAGGAATAAAAATAAGAAAAAATGGAATTAAAATAAGATATAACCCACGGATGATTATGTATCATAAACCAAGGAAAAAACTAATTCCTTTTATTAAATGGCATTATACAAGAGGTAAAGGTACATATCTCTTTAAGAATCAAGTGGGGTCATTTAATAAATTCTATAGGTTAAGGTTATGGTCAACTAAAAATATGATTAAGAAGTTTTGGAAAAGTCCAAAATTACCAGTTATGTTGTTTTTATTAGGATTAAGTTTTGGAACACAGAAATTAGGATATTTCAAAAGCTATTCAAAGAGATTTATCCAATTTTTTAATCTTTATTAATTGTTTAATGAATTTCTTAACCATTACTATTACTGAAACTATGCAATAGATAAAAAGAGTGGGCATTAAGATATCAAAAATGATCCCAAAAAAGAGTAAATTTAAGGGTTGTGTTTTTCTAAAAATCTCCGAGATATATGAAGAAAGGTTTTTTTTGCTTAGTGATGATGAGAGATAGATCTCATTTATTTTGTCCCATTGTTTTTTTTCATACCAAGACGGGTTTATGTTAAATAATTTATCATATAATAGACATACACAACATATAAAACCAAGAATTAATGCAATTAAGTTTCCTTCTCTTATAAAAAGACCAGCACCTAAACCTAAAAGTATCAATGGCATCCCTACATAAATTCCTACATATTCTAGATACATTCCAGAATATGTTTTAATATTTTTTATTCGAGCTATATTCCCATCAGTATAATCTAAGGCATTAACGATAAAATTAAGAAGGATTATCCCTGAAACCCTATGCCAATAATTACCCAGCATTAATATAGCAGCAAATATTTCAAGAATTAACCATGTTGCAGTAATTTGATTGGGAGTTATTTTTGTTTTTAATAAAGGTCTGGCAATATATAAACCAAGATAGTGCCACATGTAATTAATTTTACTCCAACATTTTTTAGGAGACCTTTTAGCTAATTCTTTTATTGTAACCATTTAATATCTAAAACATTTATTTAAATTTAAAGAGATCCTTTTTTTTATATATTCTATGTCTTCTTTAGTTAAATAATCCTTATATCCTCCTACTTTACCTTTTCTAACTTTATAAGATTCTTTATCTTTTGGATTTTTTGCCCTTAACCTATTATCTTTGAAGATATCTGATTTCTCGATATTTCTCATGTTATCTATGGAACCAAACTTAACTGCTTCTTTAATAATATAGTCGTCTGTCTCCATACCTAGAAAGGAAGTCACTTTTTTTAATTCTTTATAAGTATCTTTTTTCATATCCTCGTATCTAATTAACAAAAAATCATTAGGCCTTCTAGACATTTCTTTTTCCCACATATTCATATACCTAATTATTTTTTTTAAGGTATATTTTTCTTTAATAAATTGACTAATTGTTCCCCTATAGATATTATGTCTCCTTGTTAATTCAAAATATAATGAAACAATAACATCTTTTGGATCTCTAACTAAAAGAACATTTTTCTTTTTTTTTAATGAATTTCTTATTTTAATTTTTTCTGATTTAGAGTATATGCTTGTGAATTTCAGTTTCTTTAAATTAATAAGATAAAAGGCTATACCTGCTAATGAATGGAAAATGGCTATTTTGGGTATTTCTTTTTTAAAACCTGCCATTCTTACAATATCTAAATCTAATTTTTTAACTTTATATTTCATAGAAATTACTTTAGCAAGCATTACTCTTAACCAGGTGTGGCCACTTTTTTGATATGATACAACAGAACTTTCGCAAAATAAATCACAATATATTCCAAGTAATCTAAAATAAGTAAATCTATACAATGGGAAATAATCCCACATTAAATTTTTAAATGATTCTTTCATAAAAATTTATCAAACAAACAATTTATAAATCTTATTAAAAGAGAAATTAAGTTTAATGTTAAAATTGTAACTTTAAAAATAAATAATGAGAATAGCAATAATTTCGGATATCCACGACAATTTTTATAATTTGTCACTTGCAATTAAAATAATAAAAGATAGTTCTGTCAAATTAATTATATGTCTTGGTGATTTAACAAGTAATGGTGTTGCTCGTGAATTGTCTTCCTGTGGGATACCTGTTAAATGTATTTGGGGAAATAATGATGGTGAAAAATTTGCAATCACAAAAACTTCATTGGGCGAGGGAAGTAAATTGACAATGTCTAGGACAACATATGATTTTTTAAAAATTGACGACAAGGACATATTTATCACTCATTTCCCTTACCTTGTTAAGCATATGGTTAAATCGGGAGATTTCGACGCAATATTTTTTGGCCATACGCATATTAAAAGTGAAGATAATATTAATAATTGCTTAATCGTAAATCCAGGAGAAATTGCAGCATATAGGAATAAGGTTGCTTCTTTTGCTTTATATGATACTAAGAATAATGATGTCGAATTTGTCAATATACCTAATTCTATTTCTACCAAAGCAATTTAATTACAAGAAAATTTGAACTTAGAACTTAGTTATAGAACTTTTAAAAGTAGAATACAGGGGTTAATTCTTTATGAAAAAAATAATGGGGATTGGTACTGCTTATTTGATGCTAGCTAATTTAGTTTTTATATTATCTAATTATTTATTACATGTTTATTTAGGTCGTCACCTTGGCCCCGAAGGATATGGTGTATTTGGCATAATTATGTCGATATACCTAATTAACAGATCTTTTCTTAATACAGGGTTTCCTAAATCGGTTTCTAAGGCAATAGCAGAATCTGAAAATCAAAAAAATATCATAGCGAAAAAAGCTATTAAAATAGAATTTTTAATCGCTTTTATTTTCTCATTGTTATATATTATATTTGCGGATAAAATAGCTTTATTATTAAATGACAAAGGTTTAAGCAATTATATTGTTTTACTTGGAATCATACTGGTTCCATTGTCAATAATATCTCTGTACTTAAATGGTTTTTTTAATGGAACTAGAAGGTTTTTAGAACAAGCTAAAGTAAAAATTATATACTCTGTGGTTCGTGTATTGCTTGCAATTTTATTGGTCGCACTAGGTTTAAATGTTTTTGGTGTGTTAGTTGGTTATCTGATTGCCATTATTTTCTCAATTTTCGTAGCAAAAAGTTATTTTAAAATAAATTTTTCTGACAAAAGAAAATTTAATTTTAAGAAAATATTGCTTTTCTCTTTACCAGTTACAATAGCTGCATTATCTTTCACCTTAATAAAAAATGTTAATATTCTATTTATTAAATCCTTAATTGGAGATAATTTTTCAGTTGGAATCTACACGGCCGCGGTAACTCTATCAAATATATCTTATATGGTTTTTGTTGCTGTTCCATCTACTTTAATGCCATCTATATCTAAAGCGTATTCTGTTCCAAATATAAAATTAGCCAGTAAATATGTTTCAAAATCATTAAGGTATTTATTTATTCTTCTTTTTCCAATAACTGCAATGATATCTGCTACTTCATCTGAATTATTGGTTCTATTTTATTCAAAAAACTTTATTGAGGGCGGTCCATTATTAAGTATTTTAATAATCGCATCAACCTTTTTGATTATTTCATCTACCTTAAACTCCGTGATAACAGGTAGTGGAAAACCAAAAGTAGAAATGTTTTTGGGTTTAATGTTCATCTTTGTTCTTTCAGGGTTAAACTTTTTACTTATTCCTTGGAAAGGGTTAATTGGGGCGGCATTATCTTTATTAATTACTTCCTTTTTTTCAATGGCCATCTCTTCATTATATGTATCTTATTTATTAAGAAAAATTTTGGACCTTATGTCTTTTATTAAAATTTCAATATCTTCTTTAGTTATATATTGTTTAGCAATAAATCTAGAAATTAATGGACCCATTTTAATAATATACTATTTAATTTTAGGTTTAATTTATTTCTTGATATTGCTTTTAATAGGAGAAATTAAAAAAGAAGACATAAAAATTATAACTAATATGTTATATCAAATTAAAAATTGAAGATGCCAACAATAAAACAATTAAAATTAACGTGTAAAAATAAAAGGAGAGATCCTTTTTATTCTTTTGTAGATTACTTGGCATATTACCCTGCCAAATTGTTTTTATATACTCCTATCACTCCTAATCAAATAACAGTTATTTGGATAATTGGTCAAATAATTTCTACCTTTTTTATAATGAGTGGAGACATCCATACTATGATTATTGCCCTTGTGGCTTTTCAGTTTATGTTTGTTTTAGATTGCTCTGATGGGATTGTTGCTAGATATAAAAAAAAATTTTCCCTAAATGGTGTTTATTTAGATCACTTAGGACATTATTTATGTAATCCTCTTTTATTAATTTCTTTTGGTATTGGTACATATAAGATTTATGGTGAGGAGATATATCTCTTTTTAGGCCTAGCTGCAGCCATCTTTTTTTTATTAAATAAATCTATCACTTTAAATCCTTCTTGGTATTCCAAGGATAAACAAGAAAAGATAATTAGTAATTCAAAGTCTTCAATGCTTAAGAACGAAAGGTCTATTTTTTATTTTGCATTTGCGTTGTTTCGGTTAGAATACTTTTTCAATTTTATGTTTTGGGGATTAATTTTAAATTTAGCTAATTATACTTTAATCATTTATTCATTATTATTTTTCTTAGAGTTATTAAGAAAAATCTTAAAGCAATATTTAGTCAATAAGAAATATGATTAATTAAAATTCTTAAAGAATTTACTCAGTTTATCTTTTTTTAACCAAGAATTATATTTTTCATAGTCTTCCACTGTGTCAAATTCTAACCAACCTCTGTTGATTATTATTGGATCTACTTCTATGCCTTCATTAATCATTGCTTGGATCATACAAGTCATATAAGCTTTCTTGAAAGATTTTGATTTTAACCATGGTCCGTCATTATCATAAAACATTTCTCTATTTTTATAATAAACATCTTTCAATTTTTCAACTCCAAATTTAGAAAATTTAATTAATCCCACATAACGAAGATTGGCTTCATCTCTTTTACAGTTTGTATCCCCTAATTCAACTATCTTTCCATCACTATTAAGAACTAAGCTTTCCATATCTTCTTCAGGCTTATCCATACGTGCTTGCCAATAATCCCAATAATTTTCATCGACAGTAACTCCTACATCTACTTTAGATTCAATTATCTTTTGCAATATCTCTTTTTGATATATTATATCTGCATAACAAACTAAAACTTCTCCATTTAGTTCTTCAACTGCTGTAAAAAGCGTTTCTACCATATTTGTATGGGTATAATCTTCGTTAATGTAATTTTTAACACCTAAAATTTTTATTTTTTCTGGCATATATCCTTTTACAATCGTAATATCATTGATCCCTAAAGACCTAAGTGTTTTAATCTGTTGCTCAATAATTGGTTTTCCATTAAAATTCAACATACATTTAGGCAAATCTTTTGTATATTTGCCTAATCTAGTTCCCATTCCTGCTGCCAATATAATCGCTTTCATTTTCAATTAAAATTTAGAGTAAATCATTATTCATAAATGTACTTATTATTTTTTTATTTATCTCCTCGTTGGGAGAAATTCTTTCAGGATGCCATTGTATGCCAATGATTGGTAAATTGGGGTGATAAAAACCTTCGATATTTCCTTCTTTTGATTCAGCTAAAGGTTTTAATATTTCTGATAGTTGTTTTTTTTTTATACCATAATTATGGTACGAGTTAACAATAACTTCATTATCAAATTTTTCTTTAAATTCTAAAAAATTAATTTTATGATTCTTCGCAGGAGGGTGACCATTCAAAAGACAGATTTCTCCTTTAAAGAATACATTTATTATTTGCATTCCTCTACATATTCCAAGTAGAGGTATTTTTTTTTCTATGGCTATTTCTATCAATCTAAATTCAATTTTATCTCTCTTTTTAGATATCGACATTTCATTTTGATATTTTTTATTATATAATAAAGGGTTTATGTCGTTTCCTCCACTTAGAATAATGCCTTCTATTGGAAATAAATCAAAATAAAAATTTAAATTTTCTGTGACATTGGGTATGATTAATAATTTTATCCCAAAGGATTCTAAGTAATTAATATATTTGTTTTCTAAACTGTCTATAGATTCCTTGTGTCTATTTAATTCATTTCTTTGAGTTATTGCAACTAACATTTTTAATAATTGATCATTCTAATGGGATTATTTTATTTTCTTTGCAATCTATTCTAACATTATTAACTTTTTTAATCTTATTGTAAATCTCTTCTCCACAACCAATTGCGGCTGGGATTCCAAATTCTGCACAGCGGATAGACATATGTGAAGCAACACCACCATACATGGTAATTAATCCTGCTGGGTTTCTTGTAAATATCCAATCATAACCTGGGTCACCATTTTCTATTAAAACTATGTTTCCTTCAATTCCTTCTATCTCTTTTTTATTTTTGCTTATATCTATCACTTTGGATTCGATTATTTTTTGAGTTATAAAATTAGGTTTAGCTTGATAATGTTCTACTATTTCAAAGTCTTTTTTAGAGGTGATTATTGAAGGTAATATTAATTGATCATTTTCTAAATTAACTCTGGTTCTAGTCTTGATCAAATCCTTCCAAATTTCAATTTTTTTATCTCTATTTAAACTGTTTGTTTTAAAGATATCATTGATGTCTAATTGTGCCAATTCTTTTCTAGTAAAACCCATTAATTCTCCTGAAAGCGCAATCAATTCAAGAGCATCACTAAGGTTTTTAGTGAATTCAAATTTAGATGATTCCCTAGCTTCTGTGGAAGATCTTACAAAGTTTAAGAAATGTCTTGCAGTGAAATTAAATCCTTCTTTTTTAAATGTCTCATTAATTAAATTGATTTTTTCTTGACTTAATTTTTTTCTTCTAGGTTCTAAATTGGTGCATCTACTTCATTAATACTTACTTTAATGAGGTCATCATTAGAATCATAACGTAAACTTGTTATATCATAGGTTCCTGGTCTAAGATGATAATATTTTTTGATAAATTGATCTTTTGTTATCAAGTTATTGTTTAGTTTTTCAGAATCTTCACTGATTTCTGTGGCAACAGTGTTTATAGAACTATATATTTGGTCAAATTCATCTTGTGTGATTATTTTATTTTTGACTAAACTTTTTAAGATTATTTTAGCAATAAACCCAAGTCTAGCCAATCTAGAAAATTGGATTGTACCTTTCTTTTTACAATCATCAAGGAGAATTTTTGCTTTCTCAATTAATTCCTCACCAGCTAATTCTAAAACATTAATTTCATTAATATCTATTCTATTTTTTTCTAAGCTAAAAATAGATCTGAAATCTTCATCAATTTTTTCTTTATAATCCACAATTAATCTTTTTGTTAATTTAATTAAAGAATTTTTAAATTCAGTAATCTCTTCTTTGTCAAATCCATTTTTTAATAATTCTTTTACTCTTTCATCGAAATTAAAATCATAACAAGTAAAGAGTATTTCAAATTCAACTTTATCTTGTAAATGTGGGTTTTCAGATAATTTTTTAATGTAAAAATCAACTAATTTTTTCCTTAAATTTTGTGATAATGAAGCAGGAATAAAAGAATTAAATGTGTTCCTTACATTAATAAAGGGTTTATTCCCAAAAACTTCAACTAATTTGGCCGGAGATACATTTGAGTAACCTTGAGTAGTTCTGGCTTTATGCCAGGAATTACCAGTAATTATGTAATCGTATAATGAATAATCTAAATAATTAGGTTTGTTACCAATTATTTCAGCTGGATTCCAATCAGGCATGTCTGCAAAGATGTTAATGTCACCTTCAAGATGATAAGGTTTTTCATTTAATTTGATAAATTTTTCTTTCAATTCATCTATTTTTCTAAGGACTAATTTGTCGTTATTTTTTTTATTTATATTAACAGAAAGAGGCCTTACTTGAAAGATAATAACTTCTTCCTTATCGTTAATTGCAAATTCTATATCTAAAGGGATTTCCGGAATTAATGATTCTATTTCTTTTATTGATTCAATTAACTTATTGAACTTTAAAGGGATCTCTTTTGAAAATTTAAATATTTTATATTTTTATTTTCCCTACCTGCCGTGACTGAGTCTGTGCTTCCAGTTTGATCATCATAATTAACTATGTAATAAGGTGAATTTGTTTCTATTGATCTAGTGAATATAACCCCGCTCATTTTAACATTTTTAGTTTGATTTTGTATTAAAACTTGATTAAATGAACTTTCAGAGTTTTTTTCTTTATAAGAATTCAAAACTTTTTCTATGGACTTTTTAATTTCTTCCTCGTTGTTTGAATCTATGTTAAGGCAACTTTCAAAACAACCAGCCATGGAAGAATCTAATGTGTCTTCATTAATTGCAGAACTTCTTGTTACTATTTTATCTTTGAAATCATTTCTGATTTTTTTAATGATTTTTTTATTTTCATTTTTCCAATCTGTGGTTGTAAATGAGAAAATGTTTTCTATTTTGGATTTTTTTAATAATGGTTTCAATGTTTTTAATGTATCTGCTTTTGTTGAGATTATTGTTTTGTCACTTAAATCTAAGGTTTCCTTATCTTTTTTTTCTATTAATGATGAAAATTTGGTTATGTCCTTATATCTATCTTTATTCTCAATTATGTGGTTGATAATTTTAAATGTTGATAATTTAGAATAATATGGGTGGGTTACTATTTTTCCATTAATTTCTTTAATATATTTAGATCCAGGAACATTTTGCCAATTATCTCCATGGACGAGAATTATTTCTGCATCGGGATAATCCTGATGAATTCTTTTTAAATTATCAGTTGGGTCTCTTTTTTCTTGAATAATTATTTTATCTACAAAATTTAAGCTTTCAATAATTTTTTTTCTTTCTTTAGTATTAGAAATTGGCTTAATTCTATACTCCTCTACTGCTTCATCTGTGAAGACTCCACAAATCAGATGATCGGAAACTGATTTTGCAAATTTAATTGAATTTAGATGCCCATAATGAAATAAGTCGGCAACAACTCCTATGTAGGATATTCGTTTTATTTGTGATTTCTTTAAATCTACGATATCCCCATCTTTTATCCCAGAATTTCTTGGAATTGTTAAACATAATTGGCCATTTGATTTATTTTTCCAGACTGTTCTTTTCATTTTACTGTATTACTAGTGGTTAAAAATTCATTTTTAAATGTTGTTTAACATAAAAATATAACTGGGTTGAATGATATTTGTTTCAAAATTCACTAAAAAATAATAAAAGAGAAACTTATTTTTTAACCATGTCTGCAAAAAACCCAAATAATATTATTTGAATCCCTATCAATAATAATAAAATGGTTAAGATTGTAGAAGGTACTCTTCCAACATAGCCTAATGTGATAAATCTATAGAGGAGCCAAGAGCCAATGGTGAATCCTGAAAACAAGAAAAATAAACCAATTCTTCCAAAGAATTTAAGTGGGTCATAATCGCGATAGATTCTTAGGATGTTTATCCAGGCTTTTATTGCATATTGTAATGGGCTTTTGAAAAGTCGACTTTCTCTAGTTTTTCTAGCAATGATTGGGATCTCAGTTATTTTGAAACCTTGTTTAGCAGCTTTAATAATTTGTTCTTGGGTATAAGTGAAAGTATTAATGTAACTTATATCTCTAGCAATTTCTGCAGTAAATCCTCTAAAACCTGTAGTCGAATCAGTGATTTTAACTTTCGTTAATGAACTAAGAACTCTTGAAAAAGCTAAATTTCCAAGTCTTTTTAAAAAAGGCATAGATTCTATTTTCCCTCTGAATCTACTTCCCAAAACAAGGTCATTTCCTTCCTTAACTTTTTCAATTAATTCTGGAATGTGTTTTGAATGATATTGCCCATCTGCGTCCGTGTGGATTATTATGTCTGCTTTTCTTTCTAAACAAACCCTCATCTCATGACGAAAAGTTTCTGCTAGTCCACGGTTTCTTTTATTTGAAACAACAATCGCTCCTTGTTTCTTTGCAACTTCAATTGTTTTGTCTTTAGACCCATCATTTAACACAAGAATCTCATAATTGTAATCTGTATTGTTCATTACTTTTTTTATTTCTTCAAGAACTTTTGGTAGAGTTTTTTCTTCATTGTATGCCGGGATTGATATTATTACTTTCATTATATTCATTTTAATATTAAAAATTTAAATGATATTATTATAAATCTTTAGTAACAGAATTCACTACATTTTCTAATAAGCAAGCAATTGTCATTGGTCCAACCCCTCCGGGAACAGGGGTTATGTAGGATGTTTTTTTTGAAACAGTTTCAAAGTTAACATCACCTGTTATTTTATCATTTAATTTAGATATTCCAACATCAATGATAATTGATCCTTCTTTAACCATGTTTTCTTGTATGAAATTTGTAATTCCTACTCCGGAAATTACTATGTCTGCTTTTTTTGTATGTTTATAAATTGTTTTAGTATGTTCGTGACAAATAGTTACTGTGGCTCCTCTGTTAATTAACATCATTGCCAATGGTTTTCCCATGATATTACTGTGATTGATTATAGTTATTTCCTTACTTTTAACATCAATGTTGTAATGATCTAACAACTTAATAATTCCTTTTGCAGTTGCTGGTGATAAGCTCTCATCTCCACTAAGCGTCTTTCCTAAATTTGTTCCAGTCAATCCATCAACATCTTTCTTTGGGTCAATTTGATTAATTATTTTTTTAGAATCAATTTTTTTTGGTAAAGGCAATTGAACCATAACGCCATCATATTTAATGTTAGATTCTTTGATTTTTTCAATAATTTCTTCTTCACTAATATCTTTTCTTAATTTGATGATATCTGTTTTTATCCCAATCACTTCTGCTTTCTTTTTTTTCATATTTGTATAAATTAAGGAACCGGGGTCTTCACCACAAAGAATTATTGCTAATTTCGGTTTAATTTTTTTATCAGAGATATTTTGTTCTAACTTATTTAAAATCTCTTGAGATAATTTTTTTCCATCTAATATTTTTGCCATTTTTTGTAAATTATGATCTTAAGAATTTTTATAAATTGGGAAATTTTTACACAACTCCTTAATTTCTATTTTTATTTTCTCAAGTAATTGTTCATTTTTGTGATTATTAATTACTTTTGCAATGTAATTCCCGATAATTTTCATTTCTTTTTCTTTCATTCCTCTAGTAGTTAAAGCTGGAGTTCCAAGACGTATTCCTGAAGGTTTGAATGGAGTCGATGGATCAAAAGGAATAGTGTTGGCGTTAGTTATAATTCCTGATTTCTCTAAACTTACTGCTATTTCTTTTCCTTTACCAATTTCATTTATTGGGTTAGTTTTAATTAAGTCAATTATCATTAAATGATTATCTGTTCCATTGGAAACTAATGAGACTCCATTTTTCATTAAAGTATTAGCTAGGGCTTTGGAATTATTAATTATTTGTTGAGTGTATTCTTTAAAACCTGGTTGCATTGCTTCTTTGAAAGCTATAGCTTTTGCAGCTATAGTGTTTTCATGAGGGCCACCTTGTAAGCCAGGAAAAACTGCACTATCGATCCTCTTAGCCAAATTCTTTTTAGTTCCTGGATGATATTTTTCTTTTAATCGGTCTTCGTTCTTTGACATAATTATTGCAGACCTTGGACCACGTAAAGTTTTATGTGTGGTTGTAGTAACAATATCTGTAAAAGGAAGAGGCGAGGGATGAGTCCCAGCTGCGATCAAACCTGAAATGTGTGAAATGTCTGCCATTGAATAAGCACCAACCTCTTCAGCAATTTGATGGAATTTCTGGAAATCAACTTCTCTAGGATAAGCGGTAAAACCACTGATAATTAATTTTGGTTTCTCTTTTAAAGCAAGTTCACGTATTTTTTCCATGTTCAATAAACCTGTTTCTTTATTGACACCATAGTGAATAAAATCATATAACTTACCTGAGAAATTCACTGGTGAACCATGTGTTAAATGGCCACCGTGATCAAGACCCATGGCCAAGATTTTATCACCAGGGTTTAATATTGCTGAATAAACAGCCATGTTAGCTGGACTCCCACTATTTGGTTGCACATTAACATGTTCTGCATTGAAAATATTTTTTGCTCTTTCAATTGCTAATAATTCAATCTCATCGATAAATTTATTGCCTCTGTAATATCTTTTGTTTGGATAACCCTCTGAATACTTGTTACTTAGAATTGAACCACAAGCGGTAAGAACTTCTGAGCTAGCATAATTTTCAGAAGGAATCATCATTAAAGTTTCTTGTTGTCGTTTTGATTCTTTTTCTATTAAATTTTTAATTTCTTGGTCGTAATTTGTAATCATTTTTATTATTAAACATAATCTATTTTTATTTTTTGACTTTTACAATCTATTACTTCTTTTTCTGAAATAATGAAATCCATTGAAACATCGTGATGATTCTCTTTTATTTGCTTTATGATTTGAAAATCATAAGCAATTCCTATCTTAATTGAATCTGTCATTTCTAAAAGAAATTTATCATAGAACCCATGACCATAACCTATTCTATTGCCTCTCTTATCAAAAACTATTCCTGGGATTAAGATCAAGTCAATTTTATCTAAATATGGCTCTTTGTTTTTTTTATTTGGTTCAATAATGGAATAAGGTCCAGTGATAAATTCAGATAAGCAATTCAATTGATATGATTCTAATGCTTCTAATTTTTTGTTAATAGTTGGCAAAATTACTTCTTTGTTCTTTTTGAGAGAATGCTTAATCAGTTCATTAAGGTCAACTTCATTTTGATGTGAACAATATAACATAATAGATTTAGCTTCTTGAAAGATATTTGATTTTTTTAATCGCTCTATTATTTTTTCACTAAAAACTTCTTTTTCTTCTAAAGTCAAATTTTTCCTTAAATTAAGTTTATCTTTTCTTAATTTTTCTTTAAGGTAATCCATATTAATTTATTTTAATTCTAGATTAAAAGTATTGTGATATATTGTACTTGATTAACAAATATTAAAAACCAATTAATTGAAAAATAGAAGTATGGGTTATGATGAAGCATTACAGTATATAGATAATTTAGAGCAAGGAAAAATCAGGCTCGGTCTTGATAATATCAACTTATTGTTGAAAAAACTAGGCGATCCTCACTTAAAATATAAAACAATTCATGTTACAGGGACAAATGGTAAAGGTTCAGTTGTTGCAATGTGTAGGGCAATTTTAACCGAAGCAGGTTACAAAACAGGCATGTATACTTCTCCTCATTTTAATAAATTAAATGAAAGAATACAAATTAATGGTAAAGAAATTTCTAATAAGAAATTTCTTGAATGTTTTAATAAAGTTGAAATTGTCAATGAATATCTTAAGGATGAAAATGTTTATGTTAGTTATTATGAATTTATAACTGCCATGGCTTTTGTCTATTTTGCTAATGAGGAGGTAGATTTTGCTATAATTGAAGTTGGATTAGGAGGACGATTGGATGCAACTAATGTGGTTGAACCTTTAATTTCAGTAATCAATAATATTCATTTAGATCATACTAAAATTTTAGGTGAAGATTTAATATCAATCGCTAAAGAGAAGGGGGGAATAATTAAAAAAAATGGTGTTTTGGTAACTGGAGAGAAGAATCAAGAGGTATTAAAATTATTTAAGGAAACTTGTAATGAGAAGAATGTAAAATTTGTTGTTTCAAATGATATAAGATTAAACTTAATTAATTCTAATTTAGAACATCAAGAGTTTTTATATGATGATTTAAAATTAAATCTTCCTCTTTTAGGTATACACCAAAAAGAAAATTTGATAGTTACATTAAAAGTAATTGAAGAATTAAAAAAGAAGGGCATTGTAATTAAAGACAGAAATTTAATTTCTGGTTTAAAGAAAGTTACCTGGCCAGGAAGAATGGAAGTTATTCAAAAAAATCCGCTTGTGATTTTAGATTGTGCTCACAACCCTAATGCAGTAGAAAACTTAGTTTTTTCATTGAAAAGAAATAAAATAGATAACGTTACTCTTATTCTAGGGGCCTCTGAGAAAAAAGATTATCTAAAAATGGTTAAGTTATTATTTTCAATTTGTAAAAGAGTTGTTTTAACAAAGGCTAAATTTAAGGGATTAAATCCTGAGTTGTTAAGAAAAGAATTTGTTGAAATAAATAAAAAAAAAGTTAACCCTCAAATAATTGAGGATGTCGCCGAAGCTACTGGTCATGTCTTGAAAGATTGTAAAAATGAAGATACAATATTAATTACTGGCTCAATCTTTGTTGTTGGTGAAGCGAGAAGATTTTTATTTTTAAAGAAATGATCTTATTGTCTAATTGAATTTAAAAAATTATAAATGATATTGCAACCATTCAAATCCCTACTAGTGATTTCTGGATGAAATTGAACTCCATAAATTGGTTTATTTGGATGTTTAATAACTTCTACGCATTCTTTAGACCTTGCTAAAGGGATAAGATTTTTAACATAATTAACGCCAAATTTATGATTTTGGTAAACAAACAGTTGGTCTAAATCATCAAAAATATAGTCTTTTTTTATTTTTGTCACTTCTCTTTTACCAATTATTCTTTTACCTATGGGTTCTATTTTTTCACCATATGAATAACATATTAACTGAAACCCTAAACAGATTCCAAAAATAGGAATGTTAGAATGTTTTATTATTTCTATTTCTTTAGAGAACTTTTCATTATCTTTGATAACGGAGTATCTATTCCCTCCGGACAGTATTACTCCATCAACATTTTTAATTTCATCTAATGATAAATTACTAAAATTAGTAACTTTTGTGTTATAATCAGAAAGAATTCTTTCTAAATTTTTAATATATCGAGAATGGTTATCTACAACAAGCAATTTCATCTTAATAAAAATTTAGTTTTTGTTTAAAATATTTGTTTAATAATCTTCTTTGTTAGACATTATGTTTCAAAACTTATTTAAATAGGAAATAAGGGTTTTCAGCTATGGCTGATGAAGTTATAGTTTCTGTAGTTTTTCCTACTTATAATGAATCTATGAATATTGAGAATTTAATAAATAGAACAAATAATGTTATACCTAAAAATAAAGAAATCATTGTCGTTGATGATGACAGTCCAGATAAAACATGGGAGATTGCACAGAATATCAAAAGTAATGATGTTAAGGTTATTAGGAGAATTAATCAAAGAAAGTTAGTTACGGCGATTCAAAGAGGTATTGACGAATCTAAAGGGGATTATGTTATTTGGATGGATGCTGACTTATCTATGCCTCCAGAAATTATCCCAAACATGGTTAAAAAATTAGAAACTTGTGATATTGTTGTCGGATCAAGGTATGTAAGAGGTGGAAAAGATAGACGCCCAATGCTAAGAGTGATTTCTAGTAGATTCATTAACTTAATAGCAAATTTGATTCTTAATTTTAATGTTTTAGATTATGATAGTGGTTTTATTGCAGCAAGGAAAGAAGTTTTACAAAAAATGCGCTTATCTAATTCTGGATATGGTGAATACTGTATTGAATTCTTATACAAAGCAGGCAAGAGAGGTTATAAAATTAAAGAAGTCCCTTATTCTTTTATAGATAGAAGAGCAGGAGAATCAAAAACAGCAGAAAGTCTTTATGGTTTGTTTAAATTTGGAATGATGTATCTAAAGAGAATACTTCTCTTAAGATTAAAGAATTAAGTTGAGAAGTAAATTAGTAAATAATAGGATTTGATGGTTGTTAGGTTCTTATTTTAATAATGGAAAAGAAATATGTGATTTTTACGCAAAATACTATGGCTTCAGTAGTGGCAACTAGAGAAATTCTTTTAAAAAACTATGATCAAATTTCAGCAATTGTTTTGGCAAGCCAACTAAAAGGAGATTCTTTCTTTGATCAATTTAAAATAGCTAAGAAACTAATTAACAAATCGTCTTATCAATTTTTTTTATATAAAATATTCGAATCAAAATTATACAATGTTTTACTTTCTTTACACAAATTATTTAGAACTAATTCTTATAAAAGTAATGAGTCAAAATCAATTGAGGATTTAGCTAAGTTTTATAGTATCCCTATTGTTAGAACAAACGATCTTGGCAACGAAGGATTTCTAAAAAAGATAAAAGATCTAAACCCAAGTTACATCTTATGCTTAGTAGCGCAAATCTTAAGGAAGAAAGTATTTGAGACCATGGGGGACAAATTTATCAATGCTCACGGTTCTTATCTCCCAGAATATAGGGGCCCCGCACAATACTTTTGGTATCTTTTAAATGAGGATGAAAAGTTTGGAGTAACAATTCATTTTATGGAACCTGGGTTAGATACGGGTGATCTGATTATCAGAAGAAAATTTAATTATAATCAAAACATGTCTGCTTACAAGCTACATTATGGGATTTCTAAATATTGGGGAATTATGTTAAATGAATTTATTGATATTTCTAATAATTCAAATAATGTTGTAAGGGTTAAGCAGGATGAAAATGAAGCTACATTTACCAGGATGCCAACTAAGGAAGATGTGAAAGAATTTAAGAAAAAAAGAAAGAAATGGGTTACAGTTAAAGATTTTTTGACCTATTATTAAATAATATTAAAGTAATAAAATGAAACAGAAGAAAAAGGTTTACTTTTGGTTATTTTTAATAATCCTATTGGGCATTGGTTTGCGTTTTTATAATTTAAGTGCAGAATCATTATGGACTGATGAAATGGTTTCTTTAATGCATACTCAAAGAAGTAATGATTTAGAGATAATTGATTCGGTAACTAATATGGAGTTAATGCCACCAGGTTATTTTTTAATATTAGATAGATGGATTAATTATTTTGGAAACAGCGAATTCTCTTTGAGATTCTTATCAGTTTTATTTGATAGCTTATCAATATTGTTAGTTTTCCTAATAGCTACAAAATTATTTAACAAAAAAATTGGTTTGATTAGCGCTTTTTTATTAGCTACAACTATGTTACAAATAGTATATGCTCAAGAAGCAAGGCCTTATAGTTTATTTGGATTTTTAGTTTTATTATCAACTTATCTATTAATTTTGGCTTTTGACAATAAAATTAAATATAAAAAAACATTGTTATTTGTTCTCTATTCTATTTTTGTTACTTTATCTTTATATGTAAATTATATGGCTCTTTTTTTAATTATATTGCATCTTATGTTTTTAATTTTCTTTAAGAAGAATAAAGAAATAAAGAATTTTATTAAATCAATTATTTTCACTTTAATTATATTTATTCCCGGGTTTAGTATTTTAAAGATTCAAGCTTTGTTAAGACACACAAATTTACAAAAAAACTTAGTTTTACGAGGAGTTCCACAATTTCTAAGTGATTTTGGTGTTGGTTTTTATTTACTACCATTGATAACTTTAACGTTTTTTTTAATCTTAGCTTATTTGTACTTAAGGAGGAATGTTGATTGGGCAAAGTTCAACAAAAAAATGATTTTCTTTTCAATTATTTCTTTATTTCTATTTATGGTGGTCCATATTGTTTTATTAGATACTTTTATGAGGTCTTTTGCTTTAATAAGGCATTCTTTTTTCATCGTTCCATTTATTTATATCGGTATTGCAATTTTAATAAGTAAATTTGATATGAAGAAGGCTAAATTAATTTTGATTGTCATTTTATTATTCAATTCATTTACTTTATTTACCTATTATACTGAAACTACAAAAGCACCTTGGGATAAAGGGATAAATTTTGTTGATAAGAATTCTTTAGAAACTGACACTTTGATTTTATTAGATAGGTCTGGTTCAAATTTTGGACTTTTGCAATATCATTCTTTAAACAAAGATTTTAGGATTATGAATTTAA
>CAZRHO010000005.1:0-2386 GCA_964599955.1 uncultured Methanosarcinales archaeon | reverse complement strand
TTTATTGTTTAAGATTTTTAATATAGTGAGTGTAGGATTATGAATTTAACTTGGGGTGAAAAAAGAAAACTTGTTAAAATAAATGAATCTGAACTATTTGTTAAATTGAATAAGGAAGAATCATTTTGGTTAATATCTTCAAGAAATATTAAAACAGGAACTTATTATAAAGACTTATTAGCTAAAAAATATGAGTTAATTGAATCAAAAAAATATAAAGAGATGGAAGTTTATCATTTTTCTTCTATTAATAAAAAAGGACAGTGCTCTTTTAATTAAATAAAGTTTAAATAGTGATTCTTAGTAAAATACAGAATGGTGAGTGTTATAACTATAATCTTATTTTTGTTATATTTGTGGGGCTTTGGGTTTACAGCCACATATTATTTGAAAAAATCAGATAATTTATTAGAAAGGAATTTAATGAATTTGGGACTTGGTTTGGGTATTTTTTCAATAATTTCAATAATTCTAAATTTCTTGAATGTACCTTTGGATTGGAAGATCTTTTTAACATTAAGTATTGTTTTCCCTTTATATGTTGGATTTAAGAATTATAAAAATAATAATTTAAAGTTACCAAAATTTAATTTAACCAAATCTAATATAACTATTTTGGTTGTTTTAGTTATCTTTGCTTTTTCATTTTTAATCTATTCTAAGGGTGCTTTTAGTTACCCTTATTTAGAAAATGAAGATCCTTGGGGCCATGCAGTGGGAATAAAATATGTTTCTATAGAAAAAAAATCTTATGACCCTATTTTAGATGGATATGAAGCAGACACAGTGTTATCTTATATTGATCCTTACCCTCCTGCTTATAATGTTTTGTTGGGGATTTTACATCAAACCTCTCCTGATTTAAGATGGACTATTAAATTCTTCAATACTTTTATTATTTCATTGGGACTTTTTTTCTTTTTCTTTTTTGTTAAGTTGTTTACTAATAGTAGAAATAAGGCCTTGTTGGCTACTTTTATTTTGGCAGCAGTTCCCTCTTATTTGAGTCATTTTATTTGGGCCCATAGTTTGGTTATTACTTTATTTTTTCCAACAATGTATGCTTTTGAAATGATTAAACAAGATAAAAGGTGGTGGTTTGTTGCTTCATTTATGGTTGCTGGGATTTGGGTTTCTCAAAATTTATCTCAGCCAATTAAGTTAACAACAATGATTTTAATTTATTTAATTGTAATTTCTATTGTAAATCAGAAATTTTGGGTAAAAGGTTTTTCTGCTCTATTTGGAGGATTGATATTATCACAATTTTGGTGGATGGCCATGGTTAAAAAATACACCTTTAAGGGTTTTATTAGTATTTGGGTTGGACAAAATACCGGTTCTTCAATAGGGTCATATACATCATCAATATTTACAAAAATCACTTCATTAGTCAAATCAATTACTAGTCCTGGTGGTTCTGGTTCGAGGGCTTATCATTTTGATGATTTTTTAATTGCAAAATCACAGAATATGATTAATAACCCAATTGGTCTTGGAATCGTAGTAACAGTATTATCTTTAATTGGGTTATTTTATGTTCTTTGGAAGTATAAATTCTCAATTGTTCAGAAAAAAAACTCTTGGTTATGTGTAGCTTTATTCTGGCTTATTTTCACTTTTTGGGGTGTAAATGGTCAAACTTTTCCAATATCTGTAGCTAGGGGGCCTTTTAGGGTTTGGATGTTATTATCGATCCCGATTGCTATAATTGCTGCTGAAGGGTTTTTTTGTGTTAAAAATTTATTTAGAAATAAAGTAGTCCGCAGTATTGTTGTTTTACTTCTTGTGGCTGGAATAACCTTGACTTCAGCAATTGCTAAGTACGAATTAAATACTACTGTGTGGCCAACTTCAAGTGCTTTCAATAGTCCACAAGAGGCATTTGAATATGCAAAATGGTTTGATTCAATACCAGATGAATCTAGGATTTTAATGTATACTTCAAGGCCAAAAATTGTAATCGGTTTTGGTAAGCAAAGTTGCAATTGGTGTCAAGAAGAATTAGATCATTGGAAAATTGTTATTGATAAAGATGCAAAAGAAGTTCAAAAGTTTATGAAAGAGAGAAAGTACGAATATTTAATTGCAAGTTTCAAGAATGATTTCAAGTATTTTAAAAGGAATCTTGGCGATGAAAAAGAAGCAGAACAAAAGATAAATCAAAAGTATCAAGAGATAACAAATTCAGGATTATTTGTTCCAGTTTATCAAGTTGAAAACGTATTCGTAGTATTTAAGGTGAAATGATGGAAGAAAAGACTATTGCTCAAAAATTACTTTTAATTATTTTATATGGTTTAATTGTTTTAATGATTATTTTTTCATATAATGCTAGGGAAAACCTTGGTCAAGAAGGTTATGATAAATGTATTGAATGGAAATG
>CAZRHO010000004.1:0-22737 GCA_964599955.1 uncultured Methanosarcinales archaeon | reverse complement strand
TAGTTTAATTAAAGATGTAGAAAAAAGATCTACTGCAATCTCAGCAATTTTTGATCGATCTTTTCAAACCGAAGTTATAAATTTTGCAGATGAATATAAAATGAAATATTTAGTTCTAACACCAAGTGCAAGAGAAAAATATGACATTAACACTAAATTTCCTTATATTGATGGGAAATGTTTCAAAAGGATTTACAAAAACGAGACTAGAATTTATTTAGTCAAATGTACTTTGACTAATAAATAAAGTAACAAAATAATAAAGATGAACAAACAAAATTATTTAAGTGACAAGAATCGATATTTTAAGAATTTAATAGATAATAAAAGGATTTACTTGGTTTCCCTTTTCACCCTCATATCCTCATATGTTATTTTAACTAATTTTTTCTCAAATAAAGAAACAATAATGGGGGCTGAAAGTTATTTTCACCTCTCCAAATCATTATATCAATTTAATCCATGGAAATTAATAATAGATACTTTACCGTCAGAAATCTTATTTTTAACAACACCCATATTAACGATAATAAGTATCCTACTCTTCATCAAACTTGCAAAAAACATTGAATTGTCAAACAAGTTTACTTTTATTTTTCTTACTTTTTTAAGCACAACTCCTGCATTTATATTTACAGGGACAACAATTACTTCATATTCCTTATTCATAACCTTAATATTAGCTGGATCTGTTTTAATAACAGAAAAAAATAAGAAAATTAATTTAATTTCTCCTCTCTTTTTTGTTACAGCTAGCTTTTTTGATATGTTAAGTACTTGTTTAATATTAATAATCTTAATTAATCGATTTTATTTTCATAAGAAAGAAAAACTTACAATTATTTCTTTGATTTTAGTGTCCATCACATTTTTTATAAATTTAATTTTCTTAAAACAACCATTCATCTCCGGGCCTTTTCAAAATGCCAACTTAATCACAGGTTTAATTACAGACTTAGGAGGAACAAGCGGAGTTGGATTTTTCATGATTTTATTAGCATTATTTGGGATTACAATTACCTGGAAAAGAAAAAAGCTATACAGTGGTTACATCTTTTTACCACTTCTAATTACATCTTATATTTTAAACACACAAACAATCTTATTGTTATCAATCGTAATTGTTCTCTTCGCGAGTGTTGGGTTCATTAAACTATTTGAATGGAAATGGAATTTAATTAATCTAAAAAAATTTACTTTATTACTCTTAATTTTAGGGATTACTTTCTCCACACTTACTTTTTTAGATAGAATTGAAGAAAATGGCCCATTTAATTCAGATAAAGAATCTCTTACTTGGATTAAAAAGAATACAGGACAAGATACAATCATCATATCTAATTTAGATAACAGTTACTTTATCAAATTCTTTGCTAACAGAGAACCCTTCAATTATCCTCATTTAAAAGATAAAAGAAAAAATAAAGTTAATTCTGACATATTAAACTCAACTTACGTCTCTGACCTTTTCCCTTTACTTGAAAAGAATAATATTTCCCTTATTTACATCACTAAAAAGATGAAAGAAGATCTACCTAAAGCCGAGGATCAAGGTTTATTGTTTCTTTTGAGAAACGAAAGGTTTAAATTAATACATTCTTCTGGAAATTCAGAAGTGTGGTTGTTTAAGAAAGGAAAAAGAGTGGAAGAATAGTTTCTCCATCAATTATAAATGCACTTACACTAAAGGGTTTTAATATTTTTAAAGACACCCAATCAGCAAAAAAGAATGGTTTTTACATTACTAGATGTTGTATTATTCAGTACTTATTTCATCTTATTATTTTTTTCTATATTTTGGTTATTAGTTTTATTCACTTCAGGTAATGAAGAAGAAAAAAAGAAAAAATTAAAACGCCAACCAATGTTTAGTGTAATTGTTCCTGCTTATAATGAAGAAAAATCAGTTAAGGCAACACTAAATTCAATCATCAACCTTGATTATCCTAAAGAAAAATTAGAAGTAATAGTAATAAATGATGGGTCGACTGACAAAACTAAAGAAATTATAGAAAACTTTATTTCTAATAATCCCTTAAATAAAATAAATTTAATCAATCAAAAAAATCAAGGCAAAGGTAAAGCCATGAATGTCGGTTTAGAAAAAGCAAAAGGAGAATTCTTCGCTTGTCTTGATGCAGATTCTTTTGTAGCTTCAGATGCAATCGAAGAAATGTTACCTTATTTTGAAAAAGATCAATTAGTAGGTGCAGTCTGTCCTCTTTTGAAAGTTAAAAAACCAGAAAATGTTTTACAAAAAGTTCAATGGTGCGAATATATTATCAATATGTTTCACCGTTATTTAAATGCAAAATTAAATTGTATCCATGTTACACCTGGCCCATTTAGTGTTTATCGAACCCAAGTTATCAAAGACATTGGCTGGTTTGATGAAAAAACAATTACTGAAGACTTAGAAATCGCCATTAGATTACAAAAAAATCATTATAAAATAATTCAAACATTTGATACAATTGTTGAAACGGTAGCTCCTAATTCTTGGAAACAATTATTTAGACAAAGAGTTAGGTGGTATAAAGGTTCAGTTGACAACACTATTAATTATAAAAAACTTATATTCAACAAAAAATATGGGGACTTTGGTTATATTAGAATGCCCACAATCATCCTTTCTGGAATCATCGCTATAGTTTTATCCGCAACATTATTACAAGCTTTAATTAAAAAAATATTTTATTCTTATCTTTCACTGAGAGATATTAATTTCGACATTATAACCTTAATTAAAAATTACTCATTTAATTTTAACATCTTAAGTCTCCCTATACTTAAAATATTTATTGCCAGCACCTTATTTATAATGAGCTTTTATATAATGATTAAATCTTATAAGTTAGTTCGTGAGAACATAACAAAATATGGACGAACCTGGGCTTCTTTAGTAACATACTTATTTGTTTATGGCCTATTTTTAACAGGTGTTTGGGTTTACATAGCTTACATGTTTGTCAGTAAAAAAAGAAATTTTTGGTCATAAGGTTTTTAAATCAAGATCTCACTAAACCATTCATGAGTAGAAAAATAAGTTCTAAAAAATATTTACTATCATTTATATTAACCCTTTTAGTATTTTCTGGAGGAATAATAATAGGGGTATTCTTTGATGATGCTAGATTAAACCAAACTAAACAAATCTCTCTTGAAGAAAAAGTATCATTAAGAAGCTTACAATTACAACAAAAATATATTGAATCGGGAATTGCAGATTGTGAAGCTTTAAATCAAGTTCTTAACACCAACTTAGATGAATTAGGTAGTAAAATGAACCAAGTATTAACTTATGAAAAAAGTTCTTTATTTAATGAGGATCAATTTAACCTAATTTTAAGAGATTATTTCCTAACAGAGATACAATATTTATTAGCCTCAAAAGAAATTGACAAAAAGTGTAATAAAAATAATGTCAGAATAATTTATTTCTATGATGAAAGTTCTTATGATACACAAGGAGACATTTTAGGTTATATTAAAAAATTATTTAAGAATAATGTCCTTATTTTTTCTTTCAATTCTGATTTTAAAGAAGAGCCAATGATCAATTTATTATTAACTTCTTATGATGTAGATGAATTTCCTTCTGTAATTGTAGAAGACAAAAGATATTCTGGGCACAATTCAGTAGAAAAAATGAAAGAGATAATTTGTAAAGAGTTTACTAGAATTGGTAAAATGTCTTTACAATGCCAGATTTAAAGAAACGACAATAAAATTTAATTCACTTTGAAATTTTTAGCTTTAAGAATTCTTGTAACTGAGTCATCTATCTGCTTTTCTGAAATTTCTCCATCTTCAACAGCCTTAACGATTACTTGAATCATTCGATAAACTTCATTTGGATCTTTATCAAAATTCAAAATAACATCATTACCTGCTTTGAAAACAGCAACATACATGTCGTCAATGTCTTCATAAAAATTCTTCAAACCAAGCATATGGATCTCATCAGAGACTATTAAACCGTCATAATACTCGCGTAATTCTCCAATGACTTTCTCAGAGACTACCGAAGGAACACCTTCAGATTCAACTTCCCCTGAAGTAATAATGTGACTAACCATTATTGCTTTGACATCCCCTTTATTTGCTAAATATTTGTAAGGAAAAATATCTTCATCAACAATCTCTGCTGCAACTAAATGTTTATGTGGGTCTTTCACCACTAAAGTTTTACCAGGGTAATGTTTGGCAGTAGCAATTACATCTTGAGTTTGTAAACCAAGAGTATAAGCCTGGGCCATCTCTGAAATCCATTCTTCATCTCCTGGGAAATTACGACACTTCCAAATTTGGTCATCCAGATCTACCACTGGTGCAAAATTTAAATTCACCCCCATGTGGTTTAAGAATTCTCCTTCCTTGTAACCTTTTTCAAAAGCTTCACCTAATGTGTCAACATCTGCTGCTGAAGAAAAATTCTTAAAATTAGCAAATGGATTAAAACAACCCTCTAAATCTACAGTAATAAAGAAAGGAATTGGCATTTCATATTGAAAATCAATAATTGTATTGTTAAAAATATGAAAATTTCCCAAAGAATAAAGATAAATGCCCCCTATTTGCATATTCCTCCAAGCCACCAAATTATCCCTATGTCCAATACCTACAACCATTTGCGCAATTTTTTGCTCAAGAGTCATTGTATCTAAATGAACTGTATTTTCGATTATTGTTAATTCTGGTTGCTCAGGGATTAACCAACCTTTAGTTTTAGCTAAATTAAAAGTACCTAAAGCTAAAGTAATGATTAATAAAATTACAAACACCTTCTGCTCTTTTTTCCAACTCTTCATTCTTAACCCTTCTTTAAAGTTTTAATTGTCAAACTAAGATTATTTCCAAATCTTTGATTCCTGACAGTAATATAAGGCTTTATTATTTAAACGATGAACAGGAACCAATTCAGAAGTTTTACAAACCCAACTAACTCTTCCTTCACCAATTTCCTTATAATCCATAAAACATTCCATCTGTTTCCTTGCTTCTAAGCAACATCGGTCTATATCACCAATTTTAATAAACTCACCGTCAAGAGTTTCAACTCCACAGATATGTTCTGAACCATCTACAAAATAAATCGCCTTTCCAACATTGGGTAAAGCAGCCCCGGATAAATCTAATATTAAAAGTAAAATTATTATTATTAAAGATAGGTTCATGACATTCCAAGATCTCCTACTAACCATATTGATATAAAATAAATAAGGCAGAATATATAAAATTAACCTAATAACATATAAGAATCAATCAATTATTAATAAAATAACAAATTTATTTCCTCTTTCTAACTTTGATAAAATCACCTAAGGTAAAACCCTCTTCGCCTTTCTTTTTAGAAATAGCTTTATCAAAAACTTTCTTTTCATCTTTTACAACTAAAGTAATATTCAATAATTTACTTAACTTTCTGGCAATGTCTACTCTTGGCTTAAGAGTACCAGATTCCCATTTTGCTACAATGCTTCCTCTCTCATTAAGTAACTTAGCAAAATCTTCCTGACTCAGGTTCTTACTTCCCCTAGATGATCTTAACAATGAAGAATAATTATTAACTAATTTAAACTCAGGTTCATCTTTCTTTGTAAATCTTTTTTTGAAAAACTTCTTATTTTGAAATCCACTTACCTCTTTTTTAACCACACCGTATCTAGAACAACTTGAACACAGTTTTAACTCTGCTCCATCAACATCAGCATTCACTAAATGGGATTCTTTCCCACACATCTCACAAATAGCCATATGAGACAGAATAAGCTAATTATATTAAAATTTAACTAAAATTTCAGAACAATTATAAAGAATCTATTTAAAAATGAAAGCATGGCCAGTAAGAAAATTAGAGAATACGATGCTAAGAGGATTATTTGTAATAATATAGATCAAAATCAAGTTGAAATAGCTTTCTCGTCTGTACTAATTTCACCAGAAACTAACCTAAATACAATCTCACAAGAGCATCCCTGGCTAAACCAAAATAAATTGGTTGTTAAACCAGATCAACTATTTGGTAAAAGAAAAAAGCACAACTTAGTATTGATAAATGCAAGCATAGAAAAAGTTAAAGAATTCATTAAATCACATAGAAATAAGAATGTAATAATTGGTAAAGCTACAGATAAATTAACCAACTTCTTAATTGAACCATTTGTGTCACATGAAGAAGAATATTATTTAGCAATTACTTCTGAAAGAGACCATGACACAATCATTTTTTCGGAAAAAGGAGGAATCGATGTTGAAGAAAACTGGGGAAAGACAACTCAAATAAAAATACCAATTACAAAAAAAATTGAAACAACCAATCTAGATTTACCAGAAATTAAAAATCAAAACCATAAAGAAAACATCATCAGATTTGCTAAAGAAATTTACAAAATTTATGTTAAACTTAATTTCACTTACTTAGAAATCAACCCATTCACAATTGATCAAAACAATACAATTCATTTATTAGATACTGTAGCTAGAATCGATAATTGTGCTTATTACAAAAACAAAGAATACTGGGGGAACTTACAATTCCCACAAGCTTTTGGTCGATCTTCTTTGCCAGAAGAAGAATTTATCAGGTCACTTGATGCCAAGACGGGGGCTTCCTTAAAATTAACTATTCTTAACCCTAAGGGAAAAGTTTGGAACATTCTCTCTGGTGGCGGAGCTAGTTTAATTTACCTAGATGAAATTTCTAAATTAATTGAAGTCAAAGAAATTGCTAATTATGGTGAATATAGTGGTAACCCTTCCACAGAAGAATCATACCAATATTCTAAAACAATTATTGATTTAATGACTCGTGAAGAAAATGAAAATAACAACCTCCACATAAAAACAAAAACCTTATTCATTGCTGGAGCAATTGCTAATTTCACTGATGTAGAAAAAACATTCTTAGGAATAATTAAAGCTCTTGAAGAGTGTAAAGAAAAATTACAACAGAACAATGTCAAGATCTTCGTTAGAAGAGGTGGGCCAAACTGGAAAAAAGGGATTAAATTAATCAAAGAAACTGCTAAAAAATTAAAAATAGACCTAACTGCTTATGGACCAAATAAACCAATGGTTGAAATTATCCCGGAAGCATTACAATAATTTAAAAAAATGAATACGATAAATTTTACTGAAAATACGCAAGTCATCTTCTACAATCTAAAATCAACACCAATCCAACAAATGTTAGATTATGACTTTCTTTGTAAAAGAGAAGTCCCAAGTGTTGCAGCAATAGTTCACCCTGGGAGAAAAGGTTACCATAAAGCATTTTTTGGAGCAAAAGAGATCTTAACACCCATTTATGATTCAATTGAAAAAGCAGCACAAAACCATCCTCAAGCAAGCGTTTTAATCAATTTTGCCTCGTTTCGTTCAGCATTTCAAAGTTCCAAAGAAGCCTTAATACAGCCAAATATCAATTCAATTTTCATTGTTGCAGAAGGCATCCCAGAAAGACAAACAAGAGAATTAATTTTCCTAGCTAAAGAAAAAAGTAAATTAATTGTTGGTCCTTCTTCTGTAGGTGGCATAATCTCAGGAAAATTAAGAATTGGCTACGCGGGTGGAAAAAATGAAAATATCATCAACTCTAAATTATACAGACCAGGAAGCGTTGGTTTAGTTTCAAAATCAGGCGGTATGATGAATGAGCTATTTAACATAATTTCTCAAACCACAGATGGAATTAATGAGGGGATAGCCATAGGCGGAGATGCTTATCCTGGATCAACTTTATTAGACCACATCCTACGTTACGAAAACAACCCAAAGATTAATTTAATTGTTGCTCTAAGTGAATTAGGTGGTAAAGACGAATATGAGATCATTAAAGCAAAGCAAGAGAATAAGATAACTAAACCTTTGATTATGTGGGTTGCTGGAACTTGTGCTTCTATCTTTCCTTACGAAGTGCAATTTGGCCATGCTGGTGCAAAATCTGGTAAGGAAGAAGAAAGTGCTGAATTTAAGAATAAATCTTTAAAAGAAGCTAGAATTATTGTACCTAAATCATTTACTGAACTACAAAATACAATCAAAGAACAATTTAACTTACTAAAAGAACAAGAAAAAATAACCACTATGGAAGAAAACAACGAGCAGAAAAGAACAGAAGAATCAAAAATCCCTAAAGATTACAATGAAGCAGTAAAAGAAGGTTTGGTTAGAAAGAAAACTAACATTACATCTACCATCTCCTCAGATTTAGGAGAAGAACCAACTTACAACAAAGTTAAGATTAGTGAAATCATCAATGACGATTATTCGATTGGGAAAATTATTGGTTTACTGTGGTTCAAAAAAAAACTACCAAATTATTTCATTAAATTCTTAGACCAATGCATTCTTATAACAGCTGACCATGGGCCAGCAGTTAGTGGTGCCCATAACTCAATTGTAGCTTCTAGGGCAGGTAAAGATATAGTCTCATCTCTATGTTGCGGCCTATTAACAATTGGACCAAGATTTGGTGGAGCTATTGATGATGCTTGTCGCTATTTCAAAGAAGCTTGTGATAAAAATCAAGAACCAGCTGAATTTGTTAGAAATATGAAAACAAAAAACATCAAGATCCCAGGAATCGGCCACAGAATTAAATCTTCCAAAAACCAAGATAAAAGAGTTGAATTACTGAAAGAATTTGCCCAAGATAATTTCCCAAACACAAAATATCTTAATTACGTACTTGAAATAGAAAGAACAACCTTACAGAAGTCAGACAACGTTATTCTTAATGTTGATTGTTGCATTGAAGCTCTATTTCTAGATGCTTTAAACTCAAGTGATGAATTCAACAAAGAAGAGATAAATCAGATCTTAGAAATTGGGTACATGAACGGTTTATTTACTTTATCTAGAAGCATTGGTTTGATTGGCCACATCTTAGATCAAAAAAGATTAAATGAACCATTGTACAGGCATCCAACTGATGATATTTTGTATGTTTAATTCCTGAAATGATTCCCTTTAAAAATAGTAATCTATTGATGACGAAAACTATATTTAACCAATAGTTTTCTTCTTTAACATGATAAATTTTATAAATAACTTATTTCTCAAAATCACAACAGGTGTTTTAATTGAAAGAAAAAGAAAATAAGACAGAAATAGTTAGCCCAGATAAAAAGATAATAGAACAAAATAAAGGAAATGACAAGTTAAATGAAGAAACTCCTAATATTCAAAATAATTCTGAGAAAAAAATAAAAGAGATTAAAGCAAACGATGATAACGAAGTTATTGATTTCATTAAAATAAAAAATAAAACAAAAAATTTCTTTAGAAATTTAACAAAGAAAGAAAAATCTAAAAACACTCCTCAAAATAATTTCAAAGAGAATAAAGAAGATGAAGAAATTTCATTTGAATTTAATAAGATCACAATATTCTGTAAAAATAATTCTAAATGGTTAATCCCTTTAATCTTCATACTAATAGCTCTGTTTACATCAACTCATTTTAGGATGATGTCTTCCGATTTACCAATCACTGACGAATGGGCAGAAAATACAGTCAATAATTTTTATAAACAACAAATAACACAAGCAATAAATCAACAATATCCCAATCTACCTCAAGCCAACAGAGAAGTTTTAATAAGTAAAGAATTACAAAAAAATTTAATAGAAAACAAGGAACAAGTATATAAAGACATAAAACAATTATCACAACAATATAAAGCTAATTTTAAAGATGAAAAAGGCGACACTTACCTATTGGCTATTGACCCATATTTATGGTATAGTGAAACAAAAAATGTCATTAATCACGGCCACTTAGGTAACAAAATAATCGAAGGAGAGTCTTATTTCACTCTACGTGACGGAAGATTAGATAAAACCGCAAGTGTTCAATTACATCCGTATATTGCTGCTTATTTATTCAAATTTTTAAATTTCTTTAACAAAGATATTACCATCATGAGAGCACTTTTCCTTCTACCTGCCATAATCATTGGTTTATCAATAATCCCAATCTTTTTCATTGGAAGAAGAATCGCAGGTAATGTAGGTGGTTTCTTTGCGGCAATGTTTCTTGCATTAAATGGTCCATTATTAGTTAGAACTCCAGCTGGTTTCTCTGATACCGACCCCTACAATATATTCTTCCCATTAATGATTACTTGGTTATTCATAGAAGCTTGTTTAGCTAAAAATAGAAAAGAGAGTTTATTTTTCTCTGTTGGAGCTGGTCTATTTTCAGGCCTATATGCGGCTACTTGGAGTGGATGGACTCACATCTTTTGGTTTGTCAACATAACAATTATTATTTCCATCTTAATTAGCTTCTTAATCGAATTAATAAAAGATAGAAATATTTCATTTAATTACTTAAAGACTAATAATCTTAAAAAGAAAATTTTAATTTTAATAAGCTTTTTTATTAGCTCAGGAATTTTTGTTTCTTTGTTTAGTAGTTTTAATAGGTTTTATGGAAGTTTTGATAGGATAATAAGATTTACAACTCTTAAAGAAGTAGGGATTAAAAGCATATGGCCTAATGTTTTAACAACAGTTGCTGAGTTTAACACAATTTCAGTAAATAATTTAATTAACCAAATTGGTGGAAATTTAATTTTTTGGTTAGGTCTTTCAGGTTTAGTTCTACTTTTAATTAAAAAGAAAAATGAAAAAGAAAACACATATTATTTAACTTTTAGCTTAATTTATTATTTATTAGTCATCCTATTTAAAGATAAATTGAATGACCCCATTACATTTATAATTACAATATCAATCCCAATCATAATCGGATTTTTAATTAAATTATATAATAAAAAAGAAGAAGATTTATCTTTGCCAATAATCATCTCAATTTGGTTCATTGGATCTACTTATGCTTTTACCAAAGGAGCAAGATTTTCATTATTAATCGCTGCCCCTTTTTCACTTGCATTAGGGTCTTCATTGGGGGTTTTATATCAAAATTTTAGTAAATGGTTAAAAGAAGGAATTAATTTAAATAAATATATATCCAGAAGCATTATTTTTTTATCTTTAGCATTATTATTGATTACACCTATTTCAAACGCAGAAAACATTGGAAAAAATGAGGTTCCAAGTATGAATGATGCTTGGTACACTGCATTAACTAAAATAAGTGAAGATTCAGAACAAGGGATTATAACAAGTTGGTGGGATTTCGGTCATTGGTTTGTAGCAATAGCAGAAAGGATGGTTACTTTTGATGGAGGAGATCAAGGAGAAAGGATCCACTGGGTTGGTAAAACCCTTTTAAGTAATGATGAACAACAAACAAATGGTATACTTCGTATGTTAAATTGTGCTCAAGAAACAGCGCCTCACAAATTAAATGAATTTATTGATGACCAATTAAAATCAGTACAAATTCTGTATGAGGTTTTTAATATTAATAACCGTGATGAAGCTTCTAAAAAATATCAAGAATTGGGTTTAACTAATGAACAAGCCAAGGTAATGCTTGAGTACACTCATTGTAATAATTTAATTCCGAATTATTATATTACTTCTCAAGACATGATTGGTAAATCTGGAGTTTGGGGTCATTTTGGCAGCTGGAATTTTGAAAAAGCAACTATGTATCAAAACACAAAAAAATTATCAACAAAAAAAGCAGTTAAATACTTAACTGAAAATTTTGACCTTAATGAAAAAGAAGCTGAAGACACCCATTATGAAATTCAGAATAACAAAGGAGACCAGTGGATCTCTCCTTGGCCAGGGTATTTATCTGGATTAAATGAATGTCAAATACAAGAAAATGAAATAATTTGTACAGTTCCATTCCAGCAAGGAAACTTAATCTTTAGAATAAACACAAATCACTTTAATGTTACAATAGACAATAATAAAGGTTTAACACCAAATTCAATAGTTTACGCTACAAAAGACAAAATTGAAGAAAAAATATTTGAAAGTGAGAAAAAGACAGGTTCTTCTCTTATTTTAATCCCAAACAAAGAAAGATATAGCTTAATATTAGCTGACCCTCTTATTGCTGCAAGTACTTTTACTAAACTATTTTTTCTTGAAGGTCACGGTATGAAATGTTTTAGTAAATTTGATGATAGAATTGACCCAACCAATCAAAGAATCATAACTTGGAAGGTAGATTATAATTGTCAGCAAGAAAATAGTGTTTTTTTCCAAAAAGATATGGAAAAAGATAACAAAAAAATTGAAAAACTAGCTTAATCCTTAAAAAATGACAAATAAACAATTTATTTAACTTAACCTTGATTTCTTGTTCCAACATTCCATAATTTTTATAAACAAAATTTTAGCTTTATTAATCTCAACGATGACTAATTTTTTAATAATCCCAGCACATAATGAGGAAGGAAGAATTAGTAAAGTCATAATAGACTCAAAAAAACATGTTAAAAAAATTATTGTAATTGATGATGGCTCAATAGACAACACAGTTGAAGAAGCTAAAAGTTGTGGCGTCAAAGTATTAAAACACAAAATAAATTTAGGTAAAGGTGCAGCCCTTAAAACAGGTTGTGATTATGCTTTATCAAAAGGCGCAGAAAAAATAATAGTAATTGATGCTGATGGCCAACATGATCCAAATGAGATCTCAAAATTCATTTCAGCATTAGAAGAAAAAGATATCATTTTTAGTTACAGAAAACAAAATGAAAAAATGCCATCGGTGTTAAGATTTGGTAATTGGTTTATTAATAATAGCATCAACAAATTATTTAACATTAAAATCAAAGACAGTCAATGCGGATATAGGGCTTTTACAGCAAATGCCTATAAAAAAATTCGTTGGAATGCCTCTGATTATTATATGGAAACAGAAATGATCATCAAATCTGGAAGAAATAAATTGAAATATGGGCAACTTCCAATAAAAACAATTTATGCAGATAAATACAAAGGTACTACTGTCCTTGACGGTGTTAAAATTGTTACTAACATGTTATGGGGGAGAATTTTTAAATGATGAGTACGACTTTTTGGATACAATTTTTAGGAATTATTTTTGGTTTAAGTATGATGTACTTTACCTTTGTAAAATTCAAAAGAAAAGAGATTAAACCATCAGAAACATTAATTTGGTTTGTTGGATGGATTATACTTATTTCAATCGCAATCCTTCCTTCAAGCTTAGATTTTATAATTGCGCCACTTAATTTTTATCGAAGATTAGACTTTTTTGTAGTTTTTGGTTTCTTTGTATTGTTAGCAATGGGATTCTATAACTATAGTTATGTTAAAAAAATGGAAAAAAAATTAGAAAAATATGTCCAGATAGAAGCAATAGATGAAAATAAGTTTAACCGGGAAAATTAAAATTTACCATGAAAATTTTATTTATATGTGAGAATTATATACCTCATTACGGAGGCGCCGAAGTTGTTTTCAAAAATTTAGCCGAGGGATATGTTAAGTTAGGACATAAAGTAACTTTATTAACTCATCAACTTAAAAAAACAAAAAAAAAGGAAATAATCAATGGAGTAAAGGTAATTAGAGTATCTTCATTCAATTCTCGTTATCTCTTTTCTTTCACTTGTTTAATAAAAACAATTAAATTAGCAAAAAAACACGACATAATTCAAACAACAACTTTCAATGGAGCTCCCCCTGCATGGTTAGCTGCTAAGATCACAAATAAACCAGTAATCATAACCGTGCATGAAGTTTGGATCGACAAATGGCAAAAAGTCACTAGCTTCCCTTGGTGGAAAACAACCATGCATAACTTACTTGAAAAATTAATTTACAAATTAAATTTTGACAAATATGTGTGTGTTTCTAATGCAACCAAAAAAGACCTATTAAATATAGGTATTAAAGAGAATAAAGTAGAAAGAATTTATAATGGATTGGAGTATAATTTTTGGAATCCAGAAAAATTTTCTGATCGTAATCCAAACGAAATTAGAAAAAAATTAAATTTGCAAAATAAATTTGTTTATTTTTCATGGGGGAGACCAGGAGAATCTAAAGGATTTGAGTATGTGATTAAAGCAGTACCCTTGATTAAAAAAGAAATTCCAAACTCTGTTTTTGTTTTAATGCTAGGATCTGCTGAAAAATATAAAAGAAAGTATAATCAATTAATTGATTTGATCAATAAATTAAATTTAAATAATGACATTAAAATAATTGGTCCGGCCCCACATCTAGAATTAGGTTATTATCTAAAATCTTTTGATTGTGCTGTAATTCCTTCTATAGCTGAAGGTTTTGGTTTTAATTGTGCAGAAGCAATGAGTGTTGGAATCCCAATCGTTGTTAGTAATGCAGGTTCACTCCCAGAAGTTGTTTCAGGTAAGCATTTGATGTTTGAAAGTAAAAATTACGAAGATTTAGCTGATAAAGTTATCAAGGTTTCCAGAGGAAAATACGAAGAAACCCCTATTAAGAAATTTCAATGGAAAGAAAGCATTAACAAATATCTTAAAATCTATTCAAATTTAATAAAAGGTTAAAATTATGAGAATATTATTTATTTCCGAATACTATCCTCCAAAAATAATGGGAGGGGGAGAGATCAATCTTTCCATCTTAGCTGAGTCATTGGCTAAAAAAGAACACGAGGTAGTTGTTTTAACTTCCATACACGAAGGATTGAAACCTGAAGAGATTATTAATGATGTTAAAATACTTAGAAAATTAAAAACCGGAGATAATGCTTCAGGCATATTAAATAATTTTAAAAGGAGTTTAATTTATCCCCGTAGTATAAAAAAACAAATTGATATAATTAAAAAAATAAACCCTAATTTCGTGCACTTTATTGGCAACAGTGTTATTGCTGCCAAATATTTATCAAAATTAAACATCCCTTTATTTGCCACAATTGAAAGTTATCCTTCTTTATGTCCAAAAGGAGATCGAATTTATAATGGGAAGAAAGAATGTGAATTTATTTGTTCTCCAACTAAATTTATAAAATGTCAATCTAATTCATCAGAAATTGAAAAAATGAAAAATAAATTTTACTTTAAATACAACCCTTTATTTTTAATTTATATATACATTTACTATAAAAGATTAAATCTTTCACTGAAACATTGTAATTTAATTGCAATTAGTGAATACCTAAAAGATTTACTTAAAAAACATAATTTAAAGAGTGAAATTATTGGCAATGCTATAAATATAGGCTTATTCGATCCTAAGAATAAAACAGTAAATAAACTAAACAATGATGACAATAATAAAATCAAGATAGTTTACCTCGGTTCTCTTACAAAATATAAGGGTCCTCAAATCTTACTGAAAGCCATAACAGATTTGAGTTGTAGTTGTGAACTTTATGGGGAAGGGCCCCTTAAAGAGGATTTGCAAGAGATTATTAAAGAAAACAATTTAGATGCAAGAATTAATCTTCCTGTTTCGTATGATAAAGTTCCAGAAATCTATCTCAACGCAGACATAGTAGTTTTTCCCTCAATCTGGCCAGAACCTTTCGGCAGGATAGTTATTGAAAGTGCAGCATCAAAAACGATGGTTATTGGGAGTAATATTGGGGGAATTAAAGAGACAATTCTTAATTGTGGTGGAGAATTATTTGAACCTGGAGATATAAAAGAATTAAGAGAAAAAATAATCAAACACACCAATAAACTTGAAAACAAAAATGAAGAGAAAGTAGAATCTTTCAATAAAGAGAAAATAAAAGAATATTCAACAAACAACATAATTAAAAAATTAGAGCTATTTTATCAAGAAAAATAATAAGATTAGAAAAAAATTTACTAAATAAATTCTTTATATTTTTTTATAATTAAATTATGAACTTTTCCATTAGTAACTAAAACCCCATTCTCATGATTGACCTTTTTAGTATTATATTTCAAATCTTTTCCTAGCATATCTGTCATTCTTCCACCCGCTTCTTTAACTATACAGTAAGACGCGCAAGTATCCCATTGTTTAATCTTATTAGTTGTAGTAAAATAAATTTCGGCTTTTCCTGAGGAAACATCCATTGCTTTCAATGAACTCCCTCTTGGAGAAAAATCGGATATCCCTAATTGAGAAATCATCTCTTTTTCCTGATCCGATAAATGGTGCCTGCTCCCAACTGCCTTACAATTACTTAAGTCACAAATTTCATTAACACTAATACTTGACCATTGATTATCTCTAAATTTAAAAGCACCGGCACCTTCTTGGGAAACATACAAACAACGGCTAACTGGATGATAAATAACACCAATTATTGGTATTTTATCCTTAACTAAAGAGACCATAATAGTAAATTCTCCTGATTTATTTACAAAATCAGAAGTTCCATCAAGAGGGTCGATTATCCAAGAAAATTTGTTATTAATACGATCTTCTATCGCCTCAAAGTCTTCTATACTTTCTTCAGACAATACAGGATGTCCTGATAAATCAATAATCTCTTTAATTATCTTATCGCTAGCTAAATCTGCTTCGGTAAGAGGTTCCTTTCCTTCTTTAAAAGAAATATCAAAATCAGTATTATAAATCTCTAAAACCTTTTCTCCTGCTTTCAATGTAGATACTATTGCTAAATAAATCTCTGGATAAATAACATTAAAGGGTAAATTTAAAGCTCCATCGTATTTATCCAAATTAATTAAATCTCTTGACTTAAGAAATAATAATATCTGATTAGCTGATTCTTTAACTGTTTGTTTAACAGTATTTATCTTTATTTCTGGACTCTTTGGAATTTCATAAGGGTTACTATTAGCAATACCTATAAAATTATCAATTTCTCCATTTAAAGCCTTCTTATATAGTCCCTTTACATCTCTTCTAATGCATTCATTTAAATTCACATCCAGGTATAATTCAATAAAAAAATCATTTCCAATAATGGACCTAGCCATTAACCTATCTTCAATGTAAGGAGAAATTATAGGTACCAAAACATAATCACAGAAATCTTTTTTATCTTTAGATAACTCTGCAATTAACCGATTATTTTCTTTTATGTCTTCTCTTGAGAAACCAAGGTTTTGATGTAATTTTTCTCTTACAACGTCTCCATCTAATATTTCAACTACATTTCCATTTTTTTCCAATTTATTCTTTAATTCAATAGAGATAGTTGTCTTTCCGGAACCACTTAAACCAGTAAACCAAATTACTTCACCCATTTTTATAAATATACAAACAATAAATTATCAATTCTTAACAAAAACTTCTTCTCCTTTCATTATACTATCTCTTATTACTTGTGAGATCTCTGGTCGCATAAACCATCCTGGTAAATTGTCTCCATTTTCTAATATTTTTCTAGCTTGTGTCCCACTAACATGTAACTTATCTTCTTCAGAATGTTCTTTCTCTTCTTGTTCATGAACATGTTTCTCTAAAATCTGCGAATAAAAAACTTTATCAAATTTAACTGCTTTAATGCCAATCTCTGGAAATCTTTCAAAAATATTATGAGAGGCTTTAGGGTGATAAAAATCTTTAACCCCAGTGTGATCTCTTCCAACAATAAAATGACTACAACCAAAATTTTTTCTACAAAGAGCTGTGAAAAGAGCTTCTCTTGGACCGGCATAACGGGAATATGTTGAAAAAGTTCCAAAAACAACTTTATTTTTTGGATAAAATTCTTTATTCATCAATTCATATGACTTAATAATATACTTAGCATTAAAATCTCCTTGTTTCTTTTTACCAACAACTGGATGAACAAATAAACCATCACAATTTTCTTGCTCTAAAGCCTTCATTTGAATGAACTCATGCCCTTTATGTATGACATGTCTTGTATGAAAACCAACTACTTTTGCCCAACCTCTTTCCTCAAACAAATGACGCGCCTGCTTTGGCGTAATTTCATATTCCTTGAATTCACTTGCCATCCTTTTTAGTAGAGTTATTTTACCACCTAAAAGGATTGAATTCATATTCATTACGGATTGAACACCTGGATGGTCTAAACTAGTAGTGGCATATAATTTTTCGACAACTTCTTCTTTATTATAAGTATATTTTTCTTTTAAATTAAGGATTGCGATAATTTCTTCATTTTCATTTGTTAAAGCTACTTCCTGACCCATAGATAAACTATTAGCTTCTTCCACTGTTACATCTAAAATGATTGGAATCGGCCAAACTAAACCGTTAACTAGCTTCATTCGATCTAACACTGATTGAAAATCTTCTTTACACATAAAGCCCTCAATAGGACTATAAGTTCCTAAAGCAATCTGCTCGACATCTCTTTGTTTATTTTCATCAATTTTAATTTTTGATAAAGAACCGAGATATTCTGCACCAAGGATTTCTTTAGATAATCTATTCACTAATTTTCCGCCGTGTGGTTCAATTAATGAAGAAGAAGCATCAAAATCTAACAGATAATTTGATTCTTCTAATTTAGCTACAAATCTGTTTTCTTTATCTTTAAATTCATCAACATCAACTGCTAAACTTGCATGTTTTATCAATTTATTTAGCATATTTATGCAGGCCATCGGATATTTACCAACTGCCGTTTCCCCAGCCAAAATAAGACCACTTGCCCCATCAACAATCGTATTAATTACATCATGTACTTCTGCCCTTGTTGGCTTTTTCTTATCCGTCATTGTTTCTAATAAGTTAGTTGCTACAAAAACATCTGTACCGTATTTTTTAGCTCTGTTAAGGATAATCTTCTGGGTAAAAGGTATCTTTTCAATAGGAATTTCCTTACTTAAATCTCCACGGTCAATGAGAATATAATCAGATTTCTTAAGAATTTCATTAAGATCTTCTAAAGCATCAATACATTCTACCTTAGAAATTATTTTCATTGTATTTTGTGTTGCCCTACGAACCTCATCAACTGCATTTCCCGACCTTACAAAAGAGGCGGCAATGTGGCCTATTCCTTCTTCTAAACCAACTTGAATGGATTGATAATCTTTTTCAGATAAAGTGGGAAGAGTTATCTTTTTACCCGATGCAGTATCTAAAATTACTGCTTTGTTTTTTCCTAATGTCCCACCAGTAACTGCTTTAGCTTTAATATAGCCGTCATTAATTGTAGAAGCATCTGATATTCTCAGAATAACAGTATCAAAATCAACATGAATTAAATCACCAACATCCAATTGTTTTACAACATGAGTTGGTTTCAAATTTATTTTTTCTTTATTACCAATGATATTTTCAGAATAAATTAAAACTTCAGCATTATCTTCTAAAGTTATTGTATTTGTGCTAAGATCTCCTGTTCTAACCTGAGATCCTTCTGTATCTATAATAAAAGGAATTTCAACTTTTTTAGATAAGTCAATAAAATATCTTAAATCATCTATTGAAGAATGGGACATATTAATTCTTACAAAATCAACACCCTTATCCTTAATTTTCCTCAAATCTTCTTCGGTATTAGTAGCAGGTCCAAGTGTAACAATTATTTTTGTTTTATTTTTTATGGTTTTCACCTCATATAATATGGGAAATATAAACCATTACTTTTAAAAGTGTTGTGAATTATTTTTAAGTAAGAAAAGAATTAATTATAATTAAAACAAGGATTTAAATTTTTAATAATAAAATTGTTAGCATAATTTAAGTCATTTTGAGAAAAATGGTTAATATGATCACCAATCTTTCCTTTCCTCATTTTATAACTATCTCTATCTTTTTTATTAGTTGCTTGAAGCCTATGGTCTCCTTTAAAAATATCTCCTTTCTCCATCCCCAACATATTATCGAAAGAACTATTTATTATCGCTTCATGTTTAGTCCTTTCACTAATTTCTACCTTAAGAAAATTTAGCATTCGATTTAGTTCTATTCCTGGGTTCTTATGAAGATCTTCGTATTTTATCATCAAAAATTGACTTTCTCTTTGTTCCATCTGTCCAGCCCAAAGATTCATATAAGATACTATTTGTTTCAGGGTGAAATCTTCTTTTATGAAATCGGATAACCTTTTTTCATAAATTAACTTCCTTCTTTTAGTCCATTCAAAAAAATAGGACACTACTACGTCTCTAGGATCCCTAACTAAAAATATTATTTTTTTATTTTTAAATGATTTTGGAATTTTTAATTTATCTGGATTAAATGAGGAATAATTTCCAGGTCTTGGGTCTGTTGCCACATTAATTATTTTAGAATCAAAAGTCATCTTATAAATATCTAGATTTAATCTCTTTCCTGTTTTCATTGAAACTGTTTGTGCTAACAACATTCTTAACCAAGTTCTACCACTCTTAGGAAAAGATACAATATAACAACCAATTACCTTGCTAACTAAATAATGATAGACCTTTTGTATAGGGGGTCTTGTTAAGATATAATGTCGCATCTTCGGATAACTCATGCTGAAAAAGAGATAAAAATTGATTTATAAATGTTGTCAAAATGAATACTAATCCAATAATCTTTTAAATAGTTTCAAGAGAAATTAATTCAATGAACAAACATAAAAAAATTCTTAATGAGATTAATAAAGTAAAATATGAAAAAAATGGAATAATTGGTGTTTTTACTAGAAAACATATTTCAACTAAAATTAGTCTTATTTTATCTAAAACCAAAATCACACCCAATCAAATAACCTTATTCTCGTTTATAATTGGAATTGTTGGAATCTTTTTCCTTAGTACTGGTGAAAGAATTAATTTAGTCATAGCTGGAATCTTAATCTTCTGGTCTAAAATCTTCGATGCCGTTGATGGAGAAATTGCAAGAATTAAAAGGATGGAAACAAAAACCGGAGCTTGGTTAGATGGAATTTCAGATAGATTCAAAGAAAATCTTTTATTTTTTGGAATCGCGCTTGGGCTTTATAACCAAACAGGAGATGTTATGGTTTGGTATTATTCATTTATAGCCATTATATCAATTCATATGTTATCGATTGTTTTAGAACACACAGGACAAATGGATAAAAGAGCTTTACAAAATACTCATAGCAATTTTTGGTTAGTGAAATTGACAACAAAATTAAGAATAAAACCGCAATATTTAGCCTTACAAGCCGACACATATTTGTTTATAACATATAGTTTAATTATACTTAATAAACTGATGTTAGTTTTGTGGTTCTTCATGATTGTAATGAACCTGTACTGGATACTAATTGTTATAATGGTGTTTATAAACAAAAATGAAACGAGGTCAAACGATTAAAATGAAAATATTTTTTGATGCAGATGTAGAAAAAAGAAAATACGAGGGTAGATCTCAAACAGCAATTTTATTAAAAAAAAAATTAGAAAAAGAAGGATTTGAATTTGTTGATCATCCAAGAGAAGCAGATTTAATACAAATTCACAGCAGTGGTATTTTTGCATCATTCAGAGCAGCAAGATGGAAGAAAAAATATAAAGTTCCAATAATATACACTCTATATTCACTTTCTAAAACTGAACCTTTCAATCACTTTAGAAATCATCTTGAACAAAGATATTTTTTAAGACCTAGAAAAACTAGCTTCATATTAAGTTATTCAGCAATATTACCTTTGAAATTTAGAGGCTATAATCTCAAAAAGTTAGATTTAGTAATCACTCCTTCAAAATTTGTTAAAAAAAGATTATTCAAAAATACAAAATTAATTCGTTTAGGCATTGATATTGAAAAATTCAAACCAATAAAGTTAAGTGAAAAGAAAAATGAATCACAAGATAAGAAATTGAAAGTCGGATATTTTGGTCATCCCAGTGCGTACAAAGGAGTATTAGATTTTGCTAGAGCTTCTAAATATTTCCAAAAAAATTATGAAAGTTACATTCACATTTCAGATACATCCCCAAAAATGATCAGTAACCTAAAAAAAATAAACCCTAAATTAATTCTTCATGGACATATCAAAGACATCACCAAGGCATATAATGAGATGGACATAATTGTTTTACCCTATAGAAGTCACCTAGCCGGTGTTGCTAACCCACTTGTCTTAATTGAAGCAATGGCTTGTGGAAAAGCTATAGTAACTACTAATTTTGAATACTTAAAAGAAACAACTAAAAATTCAGTAATTTACATAAAACCATATTCGCCAAAAAGAATAGTTAAAGCAGTTAAAATATTAGAAGACCCAAAAATAAGAGAATTGTTAGGTAAAAGAGCAAGAAAAATAATCCTTGATGAATATTCTCAAATACAAATGTTAGAAAAATATCTTGAAATTTATAATCATTTTAGAAACCGATGAATTTTGAAAAAACACCACTTAAGATAAAAGAAATTATCGAATTATTTCATCAAAATAAAATAGAATTTATCCTATTTAAATGCGAACATATTCTATCTGGAAAAAATAAAAATTTAGATCTTTTGTTTAAAACAAAAGAAGGTTATGATAAAGCTTCAATTCTATTAGAAAATAATGGTTTTGTGCTTTATCTTTCTGAAAAGGTAGAAAAATACAAAAAAATGTATGTCAAATTTTCTACAGAAGAATATACTAGAATTCATCTCCATAGAGAAATTTCTTGGCACGGACTGATAGTTATAGATAAAAAAGATATTTTCTATAATTGTAAAAAAATAGATCCTTATTTTGTTTTACCTAGTAATGAAGATCAATTAATCATTCACGCAGCCCATTGTATTTTTGAAAATTTAATTTTTAAAGATTATCAAATGGAAAGGATACGGGAATTGTTAGGAAAAAAATTAAATAAAAATTATATTAATGAAAGATTGAACCATTATGGTTGGAAAAAAGAATTCCACCATGTTGTCAACTGCGTTAACAAGAATAAACAACCAAAAAAAAGCAAATTAATTCTTAAGTTTATCACTCACTCAATTAAAAAACCAAATAGTTGGACTCCTATCCTTT
>CAZRHO010000003.1:0-22819 GCA_964599955.1 uncultured Methanosarcinales archaeon | reverse complement strand
AAGTTAATTTTACCTAACTCTTGTCCAGTTATTGCTTTACCTTCAATTCCCAATTCTTTAGCTATAGACTTAGCAGTTGTAATTTGGTCCCCTGTGATCATGATTACTCTAATACCTGCATCCTGACAACGTAATATTGCATCTTTAACTTCGTGCCTTGGTGGATCAATCATTGCTTGTAATCCTACAAAAATCATTTCTTTTTCAGAATCTTCTTTTTTTTTGAAATTTTTATTATAAGCAAAACCAAGCACTCTCAGAGCTTCTTTAGCGAATTTTTCATTCTGAGCAAGGATCTCTTTTTTCTTATTTCGATCTAACCTTTGAACTTTCCCATTGATTAGAATTTTGTTACATTTATGTATGATAATGTCTGGAGCCCCTTTTGTATAAGATAATGTTTCCTTCCCTACTTTATGTAAGGTGGTCATCATTTTTCTCTCAGAGGAAAAAATAATTTCATCTGTTCTTGGTTCTTTTTTACTTAATTTTCTTAAACTATATCCTGCTTTCTCAGCAGAAACAATTAATGCGGCTTCAGTTGGATCTCCGATGACTTCTCTTTTTTTTTCAGAATTTGTTAATTTTGCATTGTTACATAAAGCACCTATCTTTAATAAGGAACATATGGGATTAGTATTAGTAATTTTATCATTGAGCATGAAATGGCCTTGAACTTCATAACCAGAACCACTAACTTTGTATGTTTCACCATTTGCCCATATTTTAGTTACTGTCATTTCATTATGTGTTAGTGTGCCAGTTTTATCTGTACAAATTACATTAACACTACCAAGGGTTTCTACTGAAGGAAGTTTTCTAACTAAGGCATTATTCTTAATCATTTTTTGTACACCTAAGGCAAGAGAAATTGTAATTACTGCCGGTAAACCTTCTGGGATTGCAGCTACCGCTAAAGCAATTGCAGTAAGTAACATTATTTGTGCTGGTTGGCCTGAAGAGATTCCTGCTAAGAAAACTAAAATTGCTACCGCGATTACTGCAAGAGTTAGATATTTACCTAAATCTCGTAATTTTCTTTGTAAAGGTGTTAATTTTGTATGTGATTCTTGAATTAATTTAGCAATTTTTCCTACTTCCGTGTTCATCCCAGTAGATGTAACTATTGCTTTTGCTCGACCTTGAGAAATAATTGTTGAAGAATAAATCATATTTTTTCTATCTGCAAGAGGAGTCTTTTCAGGTAAAGGTTCTAAATTTTTTGTAATTGGTTGCGATTCTCCAGTTAATGGTCCTTCTTGAGTATGTAAACTGTGCAGTTCTATTAACCTAGAATCTGCAGGGACTTTATCTCCAGTTTCTAATAGTATTATGTCTCCCGGAACTAATTTTTTACTATCTAATTTTATTTCTTTACCGTTACGTAGAACTGTTGCTTTTAAAGAAGCCATTTTTTTCAATGCTTCAATTGCTTTCTCTGCTCGGTATTCTTGTACAAAACCTAAAATGGCATTTATTATAATAATAACTCCAATAACAATGGCATCTACGGTTTCATTTAGAAATATAGAAATTCCTAAAGCTGCAATTAAAATCCAAACTAATGGGCTAGAAAATTGTTCTAAAAATATTCTGAATGGATGAATTCCCTCTTCTGCTTTTAATTCATTAAATCCATATTTGTGTGTTCTTTCTTCAGCTTGATGATTAGTTAAACCTTTAGCTGAAGAATCTAATTCTTTGTAAACTTCTTCCACACTCTTTTGATACATATCTCTCTGTATATTTAATACGTATAAAAAGATTATCATTAATTATTATAATAGAAAGTTTTATAATCTTTGATTTTTTACTTTAATTATTAAATTGGTGATATATTATGATTGTATTTGGAATTGATATACCTTTGGTGGAAATTATTTTTACTTTAGCTGTCATAATGTTTATTCTTTTTATTGAGTCCGTGTTTATTATTATGATGTTAGTAAAACAGATGAATAAAACTAAACAGATGGGCGAATTAATTCAAAATTTATCTAATACTTTATTAGAAGTTAAAAGAACCGAAGTGCAAGGTTTTAGAGATTTAAAAAAGAAATGATTTTCTAATACTTTTCTATTAAATTAAAAAAATAAGAAAAAAATTTTTTAAGAAAACTTATTTAGCAGCTTCTTTTTCTTCAGGAGCTAACTCGTTAATAATTGGCATTGGAATTTTTGCTTCTTGCATTGCCTTACGAGCTTTCTTAAGATCCTTTTCAAACTGTTTTAAGATTTCTTTTGCCTGTTCTTCAAATTGTGCTCTGTTTTTCTCAAGCTCTTCTTGAAGTCTTTTCTTTTCTTCTTCCATTGCTGCTTTTTCTTCTTCAGTTAGTTCAGTTTTACCTGAAGCAATGATTTCATCAAATTTTCCTTCTGAGATGGCTTTAAGAGCTTCTGCAGCAGGCATACCTTCAACCATAACTCCCATGGATTGACAAGTTCCAACTATCTCTCTTACTTTAGCTTTAAGGTTAGCCCCTAATAAAGAATCTTCTTTAGTTTTTGCAACTTTCATGCACTGTTGAATTTTTAAATCAGCAACTTTTTCAGTTAAAGGGTTACTTGCACCTTTCTGAACACCTGCTTCCTTCTTTATTAAAGCAGCTGCAGGTGGGGTACCAATTTCAATAGTAAATTCTTTAGTTTCATCATCTATTGTGACTTTTACTGGAACTTGCATTCCTTTCAAATCTGTAGTTTTTTTGTTAATTTCAGCTACAACTTGCCCGATATTTACACCGGTTGGTCCTAAAGCTGGTCCTAATGGTGGTGCTGCAGTTGCTTTTCCACCTTCAATTAATGATTCTACAGTTTGTTTTCCCATGATTTTTAGAAAAGATTATCATTCAAAAATTACAGCATGCATTTAATTTGTTCGCTTAGCCATAACGGATGATAATACTCTTCTCCTCCATATAATTATAATTTGTGCGTAACTTTACTTACAAATTGTGGTTTATTTAAAAACTATTCTGTTTTATTTTTATTTGGATTTAATAATCAAGTGTTTGTTGCAAAAATTTAAATAAAAATGATCAAATATTAAGTTGATATTTCTTATTTAATAACAATAATTTTTTATATTTGTCTTTGGTTTAAATAATCATGGTTTCAATCTTAGATTATTTTACTCAAGGTTCAAGAATCTTTTTAAGTAGTTGGAAAAGAAGAATATCTTCTAAAAAGTATGATGGAAATGCGCAGGAAATTTGTCAAAAAGTAATTCAGGATTGTTGGAATGGCCGTTTTTTACAAACATCTACAGGTAATTTTATACAATTTTGGACACGTGATTTTGGGTGGAGTACTAATTCTTTACTGAAATTAGGTTATCAGAAAGAAGTTCAACAAAGTTTAAGGTACGCTATTAACAGATTTAAGCAATTTAATAAGATTACTACTACTTTAACTCCAAGGGGTAAACCTTTTGATTTTCCAATTTATAGTGTTGATACTTTACCTTGGTTGATCCATAGTATTAAATTAAGTAAATTATCTTATCATTCACATAGATTCTTTTTGAATAAAGAAATTCGTAAATTCTTTGTTAAAGTAATTGATCCACAAACAGGTTTAGTTAAACCAAATAAACATTTTTCTTCAATGAAAGACTTTTCTGTTAGAAAAAGTTCTTGTTATGATAATTGCATGGTGGGGATGTTAGCTAAGGATTTAGAAAAAATGAAACTAGATAATCCTTTTAAAAAATATAATTATCCAGAATTAATTAAACGACATTTTTGGCATGGGGAATATTTTTATGATGATCTCAGTAAAAATGATTATGTTGCTGGAGATGCTAATATTTTTCCTTTTTTATGCGGATTAATTAAAAATGAAAAAATGTTGAAATCTGTAATAAAACAAATCGAAGGTGCAATTTTAGATGAACCTTTCCCATTAAAATATACTTATTCGCGGGATAAAATTAATTTTGTTTGGCAAGAATTTTTTTTAAGAAATTATGAATCTGATGCAATTTGGATGCACATGGGGCCGTTATATGTGAATTTAATCAAACAAGTTGATAAAGTTAAAGCTAAGGATTATAGAGAAAAATATAAAAAATTGATTGAGAAGCATGGAAATTTCTTAGAAGTTTTCAATTCTAATGGTAAACCTTTTTCTACTTCTTTTTATTACTGTGATTCTGGCATGTTATGGGCGGCTAATTACTTAGTATTATAATACGAAATTATTATAAACTTAAATTAATTACTCATTAAAAATATATTTAATTAAATTTTAAAATAAAAGGTGATAATATGAAAAAAATAATTGTTTTAAGTTTGTGTTTATTAGTAGTTTTTTCTTTAGTTGGTTGTAGTGAGAAGTCCTTAGCAGGCCAAGCAATTGGACAAGGTTATGGGGATATGCCTAAAGAGGTTTGTAAAGAAGAACAAGAAGCATTGAAGGATTGTATTGAATCGAAATCAGAAGAAGTAGTTGAAGAATATGATGATTGGCAAGGTAAAAATGCAGCAGGAAAAGAGGAAAATTGGGAGGAAGCTGATGATGTTTTAGGTCCTTGTGGTATCAAAGATGTTGTTCATTCTGAGATCTACACATTATATCTAGAAGAAAACCCTATGGGGTCTAATGTAGATGTTTATGATTTTCTAGGACAAAATATTAAAGTTAAATTAGATGACATTGGGATGGAATTTGACATCCCTGTTGCTTATTTTACTATTAATGGTGATCAACAACCGCCTGGCCTTCCTGCCGGAGGAGAAGACGGAGTCTTTCAGGATGGAATGGTTCAAGATTTAAAATTAAGAGTAGTTAAGGTTATAAATGATCCCCAGAACCAATTTGATGGCGAAAAAGTTAATTTTTGTTTTTATTTAAATTAATTTTTTTCTTTTTTATATTCTCTAGTATAATAATCCATTAAAATAACCCCGGTTCTTTCTAACTTAATGACATCTATGACTCAGCCTAATATTTCTATAATTATCCCTGCACATAATGAAGAGAATTATATTAGAAAAACTTTACATTCTATTAAGAACCAGGTATATCAGAATTATGAGGTTATTGTTGTTGCTAATGGTTGTACTGATAGGACTGAAGAAATCGTTAGAAAGAGGGTTAATGATAAGGTTAAACTATTTTCAATGTCACAAGCTCATGTCAGTAGAGCAAGAAATTATGGTGCTGACAAATCAGAAGGGGAAGTATTATTATTCTTAGATGCAGATACTTGCTTAAATATTGATTCATTACAAAAAATAAATCAACATTTCACTGAAAAATATTCAATAGCAACAACATTGGTTAACCCAGATAATAAAAAATTTCAATATTTAATGAATCTGAAGAATTTTCATAATTTAACTGGAATTTATAAAGGTTGTAGTGGAGCTTTAATCTGCAGAAAAAGTGATTTTATGGAAGTTGATGGTTATAACCATGAAATTGTTGTCAAAGAGCATAGGAAATTAACTAAGAAATTGTTAAAAAGAGGAAGATATATCTGTATAAACACTAGTGTTACAACTTCAATGCGAAGGTTCAATAATTGGGGATTAATTAAGGCTGGTTTTTTTTGGACAAAACAATTATTAAGAGATAAATTTGGTAACTTATCAAAATCAGATTATGAAAAAATAAGATGATTTAATGTTAAAATAAATTAATAAAAATGGTGAAATAAGATGACTGGTAAAATTATTACAATCTCCGGAACTCCCGGTAGTGGAAAAAGTACAGTAGCTAAGATTTTGTTAAAGAAGTTACAAGCTGAAAGAATTTATGTGGGCGGGATCAGGAGAAAATTGGCTAGAGAAAAAGGAATGACTTTGCAAGAACTTAACCAATATGCTATAACTCACCCTGAAACTGATGTTGATGTTGATGAGAAAGCAGCTGCACAAGCGAGGGAATTAGCTCAAACTAATGAGTGGCTAATTGTTGAAGGAAGAGTTCAGTTTCACTTTTTACCTGAATCCATAAAAATTTATATTAAAGTTAATGATGAAATTGGAGCTCAAAGAATTTGGCAGGATTTACAGGATAAATCTATCAATGAACAAAGAAATGAAGGTAAGATTGAATCTTTTGAAGAAATGAAAAAACGTATTTTAGAACGTCAAGAAGAGGACGCACAACGTTATTTACAATATTATGGTTTTGATCACCGTGAAGAAACACAATATGACTTTATTTTAGATACTTCCAATATTGATGCTGAAGAAGCAGCGCAAAAAGTTCTTAATTTTATTAATTCTAGATAGTAAGACTTATAAATAACTTATATCAATTCTTAAACATGGTTGAGAAAGTTGAAAATAAAGATTTCATTGAATTAGATTATACCGGTAAATTAAGTGACGGTACTATTTTTGATACTACTTTAGAATCAGTTGCAAAAGATAATGGAATTCAATCACCTAATTTTAAATATTCTCCCGCTATTGTTTGTGTGGGTGAAAAACAACTTTTACCTGGATTAGATGAAGCTTTATCTGGGAAGGAAGTAAGTAAGGATTTTACTGTTACTTTACCTGCCGAGAAAGCTTTTGGTAAAAGAGATGTAAAAAATGTTAAAATAGTACCTATGGGTACTTTCAAAGAACATAAATTAAATCCACAACCTGGTTTAGAGGTAGATGTTGATGGTCAAAGAGGGATAGTTCGTAGTATCTCTGGCGGTAGGGTTATTGTGAATTTCAATCATCCTTTAGCAGGTAAAGAAGTAATTTATGAAGTTAAAATTAACCGTAAGATTACTGATAAATCTGAACAAATTAAATCATACTTAAATTCAATTATGAGAATTCCTATTGAACAATTTAAAGTTGAAATTAAAGATAAGAAAGCAACTGTCGAATTACCAATGGCTTTACCTGAAAATTTTGTTAATTCCATCTCTAAAAAATTACAAGATTTAACTGATTTAGTTGAAATTAAGTTTACTCAAAAGAGACCTGTTGAGACTAATAATTAATTGTTTTTCTAGTGCAATAATCTTTATATATCCTTACTTTCTCTAGAGTTTTATATAAAAAGAGTGAGGGTCAAGGATGAATAATTATAATCAAAACGATAGTCAAGAACATTCTAATAATTCAAATGAGGAATTTGTTGTAAGGGCTGAAACTATACCACATAGGAAAGCTAATGCTGATGTTGATGAAGAATTGGAGAAATTAATCGCTAGTCAGAAAACTAGAATTAAAGTAATTGGTTGTGGTGGAGGCGGAAATAATACTATCAATCGTATTTCCGAGGTAGGAATAAAAGGAATAGCTACTATTGCTGTAAATACTGACGCTCAAGATCTACTTTACACAACCGCTGATAAGAAATTATTAATTGGGAAAGAGTTAACTCAAGGTTTAGGTGCAGGATCAAATCCAAAGATCGGTGAAGAATCCGCACGAGAAAATGAACATGATTTAAAAAAATTAATTGAAGGTTCAGACATGATTTTTTTAACTTGTGGTTTAGGTGGAGGAACTGGTACGGGAAGTACTCCTTTTATTGCTAAATTAGCTAAAAAGATGGGTATAATGAGTGTAGGGATAGTAACCATCCCTTTTACAATGGAAGGCTCTCACCGATTTGAAAATGCAATGATTGGTTTAGAAAAGTTAGAACAAAGTGTAAATACTTTAATTGTTATTCCAAATGAAAAATTATTAGAATTAGCTCCACATTTACCTTTACAAACTGCTTTCAAAGTTGCTGATGAGATTCTAACAAATTCTGTTAAAGGAATTGCTGAATTGGTAACTAAAACAGGGCTGGTAAATTTAGATTTTGCTGATGTTAAAGCTATTATGAGTGAAGGAGGAGTAGCAATGATCGGTGTAGGCGAATCTGATTCTGAGAATAGAGCTGATGAATCTGTAGAGAAAGCTTTACAAAATCCATTAATTGATGTTGACATTTCTGAAGCTACCGGCGCTTTAATTAACATTTCTGGAGGAGAAACTTTAACTTTGGATGAATCACGTAAAATTGTTCAAACTGTTGCTGAAAATTTAGATACTAATGCTAAAATTATATGGGGTGCACAGATTTACAAAGATTTAGAAAAAACTATTCGAACGATGGTAATTATTACGGGAGTTAGATCAGAACAGATTTTTGGTGAAGCTAACACTTATTTTGAACGAAAGAAAGATTCTATGGAGTCTGAATTAGGTATAGAGTTTATGAAATGATTCTTAGCTTAATAAAGAAATTAAAATAATTATTCTGTTTTTGATTCTTCAACAGTTTCTTCTTTTTTAGAAGTAAATTCTACATATTTACAAGATCCACAAACTAACCTGTCTTTGTGGGCAGCTAGAAACATTCCTGGGCCACATTTAGGACAATTCCTATTTTTTCTTTCTGCTTTTTCTCCTGATACGTTATATAATGAATGTAATTTTCGAGTTGCTTTTGGTTTTTTTTCAGCACCTTTCTTATCTTTACCTTTAGCTCCACCTTTTTTTGCCATTTTATTCTTTGTCTCCTTCTTTACTTTCTTCTGCAGGTTTTTCTTCAGCTACTTCTTCTGGTTTGTCTTCAGTAGGTGTTTCGTTTTCTTCAGGTTTACTCTCTGCTTCTGCTGCTTTTTCTTCTTCTGCTTTCTTTTTAGCTTCCTCTGCAGCTTTCTTTTCTTCTTCTGCTTTCTTTTTAGATTCTTCTAATTTTTTCTTAATGTGTTTAGTTAATTTCTCAGTTTTATCTTTAGATTCTTGATTGTCATATACAAAAGCATTAAACTTAGCTTCTTTACTACCAAATTCAGTTTTAATCTGTTTCATGACTACTAAGTTTTCACTTGATTTCAATTCTTTAGCAATTGCTTGTGATAATTCACTATTACTAGGGGTTTCTTTTTCAAAATTAATTTCACCTGAAACTTCTGTTCGACTTAATAATTCATTTTTATTTTTTATATTAATAGTAAGTTGCATTTATTTTTATCCTCTATTTATCTTATTTTAATTGCATATTCCCCTTTGACTTTAATTTTTACATTTTCAGCAATCATAGAATTTTCAACATCAGTTACATATAATCTTCCTTGCCAGTTGTTGGTAAAAGAATTGTTTTTACAACTAGGGCAAACATCACCACTAACAAACATTTTACATTTTTTACATGATTTTTTTTTTGCCATTTTTATCTTAATTTATTTAATTTTAATTATTCTTCTTTGTTTTCTGCTTTTTCTTGTTTATTAGACTCATTTAACCATTCAATTTTTCCAAGTCCTTCTTGGCGCATACTTAAACCAATTTTAGGATTATTTAGGTCTTTATAACTTACAGCGATAATTCTTGCTTTACATTTATCTCCTACTTTTAATGATTGACCTGTTTTTTTACCTTGTAAGACTTTTTCTTTACTAAATGATACAAAATCGTCCATACTTTGTGAAACGTGAACCATTCCTTCTACTCCGCCAATATCAATGAAAGCGCCAAAATCAGTAATATCTCTAATTTTTCCGTAAACTAATTCGTTCAATTCTGGTTTAAAAGTTAATAATTCAAATTCAGTTTCATAGAATCCTGCACCATCTCCAGGGATGATAACTCCTTCTTTAATATTACCCACATCTACTACATTTACAACGAAACCTAATTCTTTACTCACATAATTTTCATAAGTTGATCTAATATTCTTTAGAACTGCTTCCTTTTTGTTTAAATTAAACATTGCTGGTGGAACTCTAATGAAATCCTTGACTTTTACTTTATAGAACATATTGTTACATCCTCCAAATATATCTCTATTTTAAGCAGGTTGTTTATAAAGCTTTCTATGATGATTAGCTTATGTGTTGATATTGATAATTAACTTAATCGAATGTTTTATAAATTAAAATTGATTTTTAACTTTGATGGATTTACGTTCAATTAAAAAAGAGGCCTGGGATTTACCTTGTGTCAATAATAATTTAGGACAATTACAAGATAATTGGCTTAAGCCTTTAAATAGGAATAATAAATATTATTTGAAATTTTTAAATGACCTTTCTAATGAAACTAAACTGAATTTAAGTAAAAAATTAATTCAAATAAATCAAAGTCTTGATGCTATTGAAGATACTAGTTTTGTTAATGATAAATTACGTTCACATGCACGTAGTTTAATTGATTTAAAATTGACTACTATCAGACCTGACGATAATAAAGTTGAAAGAATAACTAACAGTTTACTTAACGATGATTTTATGAGTATAAAAAACACTTTAACTGAAGTTAAATCTTTTTCTGATAATGTTGATAAATTATCTGACCAATATGAAGACCTTAATGATTTGTTATCGAAAGAGTTATCTCTTGAAGAATCACTTCTTTTTATGGATCTTCCTCATAAAAAATATTTATTTAATCTACAACAAACTTCTAAGAAGCAAAAAAAAATTGTTCGTCATATAAGTAGACATTTTATTTCATTAGTTAAAGAAAATAAATCTTTGAAAAATTCTAAGAGAAAGAAAAAATGATTGAATTAAATTTGTTAGTTGGAATTGTTGGGATGTTTTGCATTTTAATTGCTTTTATAATGGATGAATTTTATAAGAAATGGAATCAAGAAACTATTAGATATAATCTAACTAATTTAATTGGTGCAGGTTTACTTATATATTATGCCTATACATTAGTTAGTTGGCCATTTATGTTTCTTAATGCTGTTTGGTTTATAGTTGCTGGTTATAAATTGATCAAGGTGAGTTGATTAATATTCTTAAAAATTAAGCTTGTAATCTTTTTTTTCCATATTTACAATAATTACTAACAGGACATTTTTGACATTTTGGGTTTATTGGTGAACAGATAGTTTGTCCATGCCCAACTATTAGTCTATTAACATTTATCCATTGATTTTTTGGAATTATTTTTTTAAGTTCTTCTTCAGTATCTTCAGGTTTTTTAGTTTTTACCCATCCTAACCTGTTGCTTATTCTGTGAACATGAATGTCAACTGCAATTGCTGGTTTCTTAAAAGTGTAAGCTAATATGCAATTAGCAGTCTTTCTACCAACACCAGGCAAGGAAGTTAATTCTTCAAAAGTATCTGGGACTTTGTTATTGAATTTTTTAATTAATATCTTAGAGATATTTTTAAGATTCTTTGCTTTAGCTCTAAAGAAACCAATTTTGTAAATCATCTTTTCAATTTTTTTAACATCCATCTCTACATAATTTTTTGGAGATGGATATTTAGCAAACATCTCTTTGACAATAGGAATTGTTGTAGAATCTTTTGCCCTGGCACTTAACATGGTCATAACTAGCATTTGAAAGGGAGTATAATCACCTAGGATCTCTAACATCGTTGGTTGATGAGTTTTTTCTAGAATGAAGAAAACTTCTAGTATTATTTTCTTTGATTTCATAATAGAACCAATTTTTTATTTTTTTAAAAGGTTGTCTTTTAAACAAACAATAACACTAACCCAACAACTACCATTGCTGCACTTACACCAAATTTGAATATCTTATGGTGATGTTTAATTAAAGATTTTTTTTTATTGTCTGATATCTCTTTACCATCTTCTTTAACTTCTTCCTGTTGTTTTTCTCTAATTAAACGTAGTACGGCTATGATTATGATTAGTGGCAATAATAAAATGAAGCAATAAAATAACATTAATGGTAAAGCTGACCATCTACTTACATTTAATAAGTTTTGTAATGTGTTAAAAATTGGGCTTAAACGGTCAAATGTAAAAAGAGCAGATAAGAATCCAATTAATATTACTCCGGTTGTTGACTGATAATAACTAAAAAATTTTTTTACATTTTTTTTGAAATTTTCATCAAAAGTTTTTACTAATTTTTGCCATGTCCCTAAAAATATTTTAATTCTAATTATACCTGTAATTAAAACAATTAAACCAATTATTTTGTAAAATAAATAGTAAGCTTGAGAATCTCTAAACCATCCAATTAAACCAAAACCATGTAATAAATATGCTAAATATGAAGCTGCAATTAATTGACCACCTCTTTTTAACATTATATCTTCATCTTTAATTACTGCAATTAAAGCTAACATAATTAATAAAATCGCAATGCCTCCTGGCTTAAAGCTGTCTTTTAATGCAGATCCAGTAACTGTTGCAAAAGTTAAGGTATTTAGAACGTCAGCTGGTTCTTTTTCACCAGTAATCCCTATTACTTCTTCTTCTTCACTAGAAGGGCAATTCTCATTTTCATTATCGAGAATTCTTCCTTCTAGTAAATTTATGGTTGATTTTTTACCGACAAAATAATTTCCAGGCATGAAAATAACAGGTACGCCTTGAGATTCTTTAGATACTTCATGGGCGGCAAATAATTTTTCTAAATTTGCAGAATTTTTTGAATTCAAGTAAACTTCAAATTTTTCAATTTTTAATTCAGGGTACTTTTCTTGTAGTTGCTCTAAATGCGCATTAACTTCTAAACAATCTTTACAATCTTCACCATAATAATAATGTAAACAATCACTTTCAGCTAGGACTAGATTAGATAAAATAGTTATGGTTAATAGAACCATTACCAATGAACTTAATTTTTTCACCATCTTTTACTATCATAAAAGTTAAAAAGATTATATAAAGTTTTTCTTTTAAAATTATTGAAGAGGTTTAAACAATGGTTAATGAATTAAATGAAGAAAATTTTAAAGAATTTGTAAACGGTGAAACTCCTGCAATTGTAGATTTTTGGGCTTCTTGGTGTGGTCCTTGTAAAATGTTAGCTCCTGTTTTTGAGGAAGTTAGCAAGGACTATGAAGGAAAATTAAGGTTTGGAAAAATTTCAACTGAAGATTACCCTAATGTGGGACCTGAAAATTCAGTAACGGGTATTCCTTGCTTATTGATTTTTAATAAAGGTGAAGAAGTAGATAGGATTGTTGGTTTTGTGCCTGCTCCTGATTTAAAGCAGAAGATTGAAGAAATATTATCTAAAATTTAATTTTCTTTTTTTATTGTTAAAAAATCCTAAGAATAATGGATTTGTAATAGAAGAATATTGTTCTTAAAAATTAATTTTTACTTTCAAGTAGATAAACTTTATAACTGTTCTTTAATCTAAACTGATTATGAAAAAAATAGGCTTTATTTATGATTTTGATTTAACATTAAGTGAAGAATATCAACAGATGCCTTTATTTAGGAAATATACTGATAATATAAGAAAAGAATACAATATTTCTCATGAAGATTATTTTTCAGAATTGTGTAAAGGGACAGACATTGGCGTGGGTTCTTTAGAGCAAATGTTAAATGATGTTAAATCAGGTATTTTACAAAATGTTACTAATCAAACAATGAGGGATGTTTACGGACCACAAATAGAATTAGCAAAAGGTTTACCCAATTGGTTTGAAAGAGTTAATAGAAAGGTAGAAAATTTAGGTTATCAAGCAAGCCACCATGTTGTTAGTGCAGGTTGTACTCCTTTTGTTGAAGGTACAGATATTGCTCCTTATTTAGATTCAATTTGTGCAGGTGAATATCTAGACGATATTCAAGGAATTAAAAAAATTAAGAAAGTTGTTGAACCTAACAATAAAACTGCTGAAATAAGAAAAATATGTAAAGGAACTGGGATCAATCAGGATTTACCAATTGATGATTATGCTATTAATTATGACCATGTTATTCTTTTTGGTGATGGTGAATCTGATAAAAGAATGTTTAATTTTATTCGTGAACGAGGAGGTTATGCGATAGGAGTTTATGGAAAAAATAATAAGCCTAGTTTAGATAAAACAAAGAGAGATCTTAAAGGTAGGGTTAATTTTATTTTACCAAGGAATTATTCAATTAGTTCAATTATCGAAGACATAACTATGCAACTTATCGATAAAATTAAAGATCGTACTTGCGATTTTGATTACCGAATGGTGCATGCATTAAGTTTGGATCATTTACGTAACGACCATTTGATTGATTTAACCTCTAAGCATTTAAGTGGCTGTGATGATTGTAGACAAAGAAATAGAGAAACCTTAATTTTTGCTTAATTTTTTTCACCATAAGTTTTATAAAAATAAACTTAAATATTTGTTCTTATGATAAAATTAGCTCAAGGTGCAGAAGCAATTGTCTATAAAGATAATAATGAAGTCATTAAAGAACGTTTTAGCAAGAAATATCGTTTGGAACATTTAGATGAATCTTTACGTAAATTTAGAACTAGAAGGGAAGCTAAAGTTCTTGGTAAATTAGCTGATATGGATTTCCCTGCACCTGGTTTGAAAGATTTCTCAGATAAAAGAATGTCAATTGTAATGGATTTTGTTCCTGGTGAAAAATTGAAAGATGTTTTGGAACAAGGGGACGATTATCAGAAATTAGCTAAAGAAGTTGGTGAAAGAGTAGCTAAACTTCATGAGAAACATATCATTCACGGCGACTTAACCACTTCTAACATGATTAAACATCAAGATAATGGAAGAGTACATTTTATTGATTTTGGTTTATCTTTTTTTTCTGAAAAAGTTGAAGATAAAGCAGTTGATTTATTTCTTTTAGACCGTGCTTTAGAAAGTACACATTATCAAAATTATTCAAATATTTTTGAAAATGTTATTAAAGGGTATAAAAAGTTTTATCCAGAAGCATCTAAAGTTTTAGAAAGGTTTGAAGCTGTTAAGAAAAGGGGCAGGAATAAGAATAAATAATCTTTTTTTTTTTTGATTTATTTAATAAAATTAAATTAAATCCATTTAGTGGCAATTGTTCCTGGGCCCCTTCTGCCGACAATTGGACCATCATCATAAAATAATCCTGCTGCACTCATGTTATCACGAACAACTCTTGCACAACTATAGGTGGCCAAGATAGCAGAAGAATTCATTACTCGATACATCTCTTGAAAAAGAGTTTTTTCCCAGAGGTGTGGATGTTTTTTTGGAGAAAATGGGTCAAAGAAAATTGCGTCAAAATGACTTTCATTTAATTCTTTAACAGTTTCTCTAGCATCACCTAACAATAATTTGACTTTAACGTTTCCTTCTTTAAATTCACGAGTTCTTTTGTTTAATCTTTTATAATATTGATAAAATTTTATCTGAGGGTTAACTTCTTGAATTTTTTTAACAATATTTGGGTCATATTCTAACCCGATGACTTCTATTTTACAATTGGGATTTTCTTGTAAAGCAATCTCAATAGCCATGGCACTGTTGTAACCTAAACCAAAACACACATCTAATATTTTTAAATTTCCAGATTTAGCAATTTCTCTAATCTTACATGGTTCAACATATTTTAAAATTGCTTCTTGTATTGCGCCAGTATGTGAATGATAAGTCTCATTAACTTCTTCATTAAAAAAAGTTTCACTTTGATCGTTAGTTAAGATCTTTTTAATCATAGAATTAGAATTTTAACTATACTTTATATCTTTTCCGCTCTTTTCTTACGAACTAATAAATCAGCAACTTCGGGAAATATTTCAACTTCATCGCCTTCATCATATGGTCCGTAAACCTTCATGTCCTTCCAAACAAAACTTGGCATAGGATGGATGAATTTAACCTTAGTCATTTCTTGATGGTTTTCTTCGGTTGTTTTTTTTGTTATATCTGTTTTTGTTATTTCTTGTTCTACTTTTTCAGGTTGAGTTTTTATTTCTGTATTTAAACTTAAGCTCGATTCTGATTTAACTGTGTTACTTCTCTTAATAGAATCAATTAAAGGTAATTCTCCTTTAAATAATTTCAATAAAGTTCCTCTACGATATTGGTCTAATGGTTGTAAAATCTCTTGATAAAAATCTTTTTCTTCTTTTAACATTGAGCTAGTATCAATAATATCCGAACCAGTTCTACTTTTATTTAGAGCAATATCTATAATTTTTTTTTCTCTTTTTTCATAAATCTCTTTTAAAATTCTCTTAATACTTTTAATCTCATATTCTAATTTATCTTTTTCACCAGATGCAAAAATATCATCTGCTTCACTTTTGGCATCCAATAAACCTTTTTTTTCACGTACGTATTTAGCTACATCTAAGAAGAATGAGTTATCTAACTCTTGTAAATCTTCTTTTTTCTTCTCATTTCTAAGAATGTCGTACAATGTTTCTAAAGTAATCTTTATTTCAGTCATAATAGTCTCTGTTTCTAAGAATTTTGACGTATCTTTACTTTTAAAACTTATTGTTACTTGAAAGATTAAGTTATTGTGGTGTATATGTTATACTAGATTTTAAGACTAAATTTTTATTTTAACACTCGTAATTTAACTTTAGCTTCTCTTAATAATCTTCTTCCAACATCGTCAGGATATTCAACTTTAGAAATAACCTCTTGTATTCCAGCGTTAATGATCAACTTTGCACAATTTGTACATGGCGTATAAGTACAGTACATTGAAGCATCTCTAGTAGATATGCCGTTGGCTGCTGCTTGTACAATTGCATTTTCTTCTGCGTGACAACAAATACAAGGAGCCGAGTAAACTCCGGATTTGATTTGACCTAAATGTCTTAAAGTACATCTTTCACAACCACCATCATTGCAATGTTTAACTCCTTTAGGGCTACCATTATAGCCTGTTGAAACAATTTTTTTCTCTTTAACGACAATTGCCCCCTTTTTTGAAGACATGCAGTTACAACGCATTCTAACGGCTTCAGCGATACTCATAAAATAATGGTCCCAACTAGGTCTGTTATCTTGTAATTTATAAATCCAATCATTTACTAACTTTTGAACTTTTTGATTTAGTTTTTCAATTGTAGAATCGTTTTTTATGATCACTTTAGCCATCTTAGCAACTTTATTTAATTGTTGAGAATTAGGATTGTTAGTATTTTCTAAGTCTTCTTTTTCTTTTAATTCTTGTAAGGTCTTTGGGTCGCCTTCTCTTGCTCTTGCTTGTAACCTTTTAAAACGATCTTTGATGCTCGTTTTAACATTAACTAATAAAAAATCTTTTCTTTTTTGTAAAAATTTTACTTCAGCAGGATTACGAATAGAAGTAAAAACATAATTTTCACCCTCTTCTATCTTTTTAAGTGTCATTTTAGCTAGGACATTGGCGCCATGTTTGTTTCTTAGTTTATTCCCCATGGAAATTAAATTTTCTCTGCTTTTTTCGACATTTTGTTTTTTTAATTCTTCTCTAATGATATTTGATAAAGAATAATGATTAAAATTCATTTTTTCTAGAATTTCAGCTACTGTGTCTTTACCAGAACAATTATTTCCTGTAACTCCAATGATCATCTGGACTACTCTAGAATGATGTTCTTTAAAACAATTGTTGTGGTATGGTCTTCATGAATTAATCACTATGTATGACCCTATAAATAAATTTAAATAATAATTAAAATCAATTAAATCATGGAAGAATATCATGAACTGGTTAAAAAGATTTTAATGGATGGGATTAAGAAAGAAAATAGAACTGGTATCGATACTTATTCCTTGTCTGGGGAAATATTTGAGCATGATATGAGGAATGGCTTTCCTCTTCTAACAACTAAAAAAATACCTTATCGTTTAATTAGTTCAGAATTAGAATTTTTTATAAATGGTATTACTGATAAAAGGTGGTTACAAGAGAATAATAATCATATCTGGGACGAATGGTGTTCTCCTAAGGTAGTACCTTATGATCACGATGAGGAAACTAAGAGAAGAATGAAAGAAGAACGTGACCTTGGACCAATTTATGGTTTTCAATGGAGAAACTTTGGTGCAGAATATCAAGGTTATGGTCATGATTATAGTAATGAAGGAATTGATCAATTAAAGGAATTAGTTGATAAACTTATAATGAGCCCTAATGATCGGAGAATGATAGTTAGTGCTTGGAATCCACAACAGATTAATGAAATGGCTCTTCCTCCCTGCCATTATCAATTTCAGGTTTTAACTAGGGATGATAAACTAGATTTGATGTGGTCTCAAAGATCTGTAGATACAATGTTGGGTTTACCTTTTAATATTGCTAGTTATGCAACTTTATTACATCTTTTAGCAAAAGAATCTGGATTTAATGAGGGGAAATTAACTGGTTTCTTAGGAGATGTACATATTTATGAAAACCATGTGGAAGGCGCTAAAGAACAAATTAATAGAAATTTTTTTACTTTACCAAAGATAAAAACAAATAATTTCACTTCAATATTCGATTGGAATTATCAAGATAGTAAAATTGAGAATTATCAAAGCCATCAGAAAATTAATTTTGAGATAGCTGTGTAAAATAAGTTGAAGAAATAAGTTATGGGGAGATAAAAATTGAATTAACATTAATAGCAGCAATATCGGAAAATTATATTATTGGTAAAGAAGGGGATATACCTTGGAACTTACCTGTAGACCTTAAGAGATTCAAGAAACTAACTTCTGGTCATCCAGTAATTATGGGAAGAAAAACTTATGAATCAATTCCAAAAAAATATCGCCCTTTATCTAAAAGATTAAATATTATTCTCTCTCGAGATGATAATTATAAGCAGGAAGGAGCTTATGTTTATCAAGATTTAGAGGAAGTTCTTTCTGATCTGAGAGAAAGTATTCCTTTTCAACATAATATTAATTATGATCAAGTTTTTGTTATAGGAGGGCAACAGATTTATGATTTAACAATGCCTTTGGCAGATAAACTAGAAATTACTCATGTTAAGAAAAATATTGAAGGAGATGCTTTTTTTCCAGTAATCAATGAATATTTATGGAAAATTACTATGAAGGAAGATCATGGTGATTATTCTTTTATCACTTATGAGAGGAATTATTAAGAATGAAGGGGAAATTTGTTGTAGTTGATGGGTTAGATGGCGTTGGTAAAGGAATTTTTTTAGACACTTTTATGGAAGAAGCTGAGAAAGATAAAAAATTAGTTTTCAATGTAGAAGATTTTTGGCAAGAATTCGGGTTTCACCCTTCTGTTAGTGATATTTCTACATATCATATTATAGTTACTTCAGAGCCAACTTATACCACTTTTGGCAAATTTATTAGAGAAGAATTAATTTCTAAAAATGGTCGTAATTACTCCACTTATTCTGTGGCGGAAGCTTATGCTTTAGATAGAAGGATTCTGTATGAAAATTTATTAATTCCTGCATTAGAACAAGGTATTGATGTTTATCAAAGTAGGTCATATTCTTCTTCAATAGTTTATCAATTACAATCCTCTAGGGATCAAGGAGGTGGAACAACTATCCAAGATATCTTAAGTATTCCTGGAAATGCTTTCTGTTATAAGTATCCTCTAGATTTTTTACTTATACCTACTATTGAAAATGTAGAAGAAGTGATTAATCGGATCAATAATAGGGAGAAGGATGACAACTGTGAATTTGAAAATTTAGATTTTCAATTGAAATTAAAGAAACATTATGAAAGTGATGATTTTAAAATGACCTTTACCTCAAAAGGTACAAAAATAGTTTACTTGGATGCAGGTAAATCCTTAGAATATTCTAAGCAACAAGCTAGAGAATTTTATCAAAATAATTTGAAGTAAGATGAGAAGTATGAAGTTAATTATATAAGTGATTATATTATTCTTTAATTATGTCTTTTAAAAGAAGTTATTGTAAAAAGATACTTAGAGATTCACTAGAAGTTATAGAACTATCTTTAAAAAAACATTGTGGTTCAAGCGAATTGCTATATGTTTTTGAAAAAGATATAAACAGTCTTCAGGATTCATTATATAGTAATTATTCGATAGATAAAAGAGAAATTTTTTCAAATAAAGAATTTAATGAATTATTGGATAAATATAATGATGATCTTAAGTTAGCTAAAAAGCAAATACTTGAATTAGAGGTTATTGATGGCGTATCATATGGTAAGAAGAGTAAGAGTTGGGTCTGGCGTTATATGGGATCCAAATATAATTCAGGAAGTAAAGGAAGGATCTATATTAACACAAAAGTGGGACAATTATCTAACTTTGTTAAGAGACTTATTAAAAGCGTAGGTAAAGAGAAAATAATTTGTTCTATTTGTGGAGATGGAAGAATTAAGTTAATATTAAATAATAAGAATAAAGGTTTTTATTGTTCAAAATGTGGGTCTCCTTATGATTTATTTTTTAAGGTACATACTCCTTATGTTGGTCAATCTAGAATGCCTAGGAAATATTTACGATATGATAAAGTAGTAATTTATTTTTATGATGTTGGGAACTTACAAGGTATGCTAAACTTATTAAAAAATTTTCCTGGGAAATATTTTAGCTCACAAACTCCTTATTATACGCATCAATTTAAATCAGGCATAGGTTATAATACTGAACCAATAAATGAAGAGATTAAGGAATATTCAAGAGTTATGAAAGAAGAGAAAGAATTAATCTCTGCAGGAGAATATTTAACATTTAAAATTGCTCAACATATGGTCCTTATTTGTAATGGACCTATAAAATCTGAAAAACGTCTTTGGTTCTTATTCAAAAAATTAGGTAAAAGTTTAAATGAGAAGAGAGAATTACAGGAATTGTCTAATCTGTTTATAAGAAAGTATGAAAATAAAATAATCTTATCTCTCTTTTCTGATAAAGACTTCAAAAGGTGGTTGGATAGGTTATCAGAGATTAATAAAGAAGTCCAATTATGGACATAAAAGAAATAAAATTATTCTTCTTCTTCTCTTTGTTCTTTAGTGAAGAAAGAATCTAAACTTTTACAGCTCATCATTGCTTTGTAAGATATTTTATTCATGGTAAACTATCACCTCTTTTTTAATAAAAAAACTTTGCAGTTCATTAACACCTATCAATATTTTTACAAGATGAAAATAATATATAAATACTGTTAACGTTGAAAATATATTCTTGAAGCCGATACCACTCTTGGAATGAAAAAGTGTTTTACTACTCTTTGTTTTAATTCCTTTGTACTACTACGGAGAAGAATTTAAAGTTAACTTTTCTGTAGTAGTTCAACTGTTTGATGAGAAGAAATTTTTCCTTTAAATGCATTAACTTTAATGTTTATTAATTTCAAAGTTTTCGTAACAAAAGTGAAATTCCAAGTTGTTTCTTGATTGATTGTTTGTAAAATCACAAAACCATCGCCAGTTTGTTCATTTGGAAACAATTTCACTAAGTTTTTTTTAACTATTTCTTTAGCTTCTGAGAAAGTAATTTTAATCTGTTCTAGATTTAGTTTTTCAACTTTATCATTTTCTTTCTTAAAAACTTCATCTTCATTTTTAATTTCAAATGAGTTGACTTTTTGAATAAATGTTGTAATCTTATCATTATTTTTATCATAATAACCTAAATTCCAAGTTGATTTTTCTTCCAGGCTAGAATTAATTTGACAAAAAAAATGAGAAATAAAACTTTCAAGGTGTTCTTTCTTCCAATCAATGAATTTTGCTCGGTTTGAACTTTTTTTAAGAGGTCTAGGGGGTTCATTAAGCATATTCCCTCCAGGTATGACTACATTCAGTACATTTAAAGAATCTAGTTTCTGGTTCGTCTGCACCTCTAGTTTGTTGTGTCCAATAGTAAGCAACATCATTGTCACATTTTTCACACTTTATTTTAATTTTAGGGTGAGTTTCTATTTTTTCAATAACTTCAATTTTTTTAGCAGTTTCTACGGTTTCTTTAATTTCTGGAGAACTATCTTCTCCTTCTAGTTTTTTATTATAACCACAGTTACAGAATAGTATTTTTTTACCGGATTTTTCTTTTGGTCTTAATATTGAACCACATTCAGGACAAAACATAATTATTTACCTCCAAGGTGTTTATATCAAATTTTAATTTTTTTTAGAAAAATGTCGATTCTTTATATATCTTATTGAAATAATATATTTATCTTTCAATATTTATGCCCAACGGTTTAACTGCATCTACAAAAAGAATTTTCATCCAACCTAAATAAGGGATCTTTAAAATTGATTTACCATATATTCTCTCCTGGCTTATTTTATCTTCCCCTAAACCTTTAGCTGTACTATCACTGTTATGATCGCCTTTAGTTTGATAGTAAGTTTTACCATTTTCTTTCCAAATTTTAATTGCACGATGAATTATTGGTTGTGGTTTATTGGCTTGAAAGACTAAAATGTCTCCTAATTTAATGTTATTTATATTGGCTCTACTTAAAATTATGACGTCTCCTTTGTTAAATCCATTACTCATTTTGAATTTAGAGAACTGTTCTTTAGTAATTCCTTTATTTTCATACCATTCTCCACAAACATCCCAATAATTATCAAAGGAATGATGAAATTCATCAAATTTTTGTCCACAAAGGAATCCATTATGTAAACCATGTTCCATGGATTCACTAACTACAGCTACGATTGGAAAACTTGTACCTAAAGCTGCTCCTAAAACAGGATAAACAATAAATCTGATTACCATGAAAGCCACTATGATATTGGCGATCCAACTAGATACAGAATCTTCATACCAAAAAAATTTCCAAACTTTTTTACCATGATGTTTTAACTTACCTAGCTTATCCATCATGAATGGAGTTAATTCTATCTTTAAAAAAGTTTTTATAACTAGGTCTTATTGTTAGTATTGATGTTAATAGGTAATATTATTATTGAAGAAGATAAAATCATTGAATTAATTACTAAAATCAAATCTAAAAAAGAATTAAATCAAATTAGCGATGATTTTGTAAGAGACCAGTTATTTGCTTATTTTCAACAGAAACCAAAAATAATCTCAGTAATTGATAAGGTGAAGTCAGCCAAATATAAGTTAATTGTTAAAGATGTTAGAGCTAAGCTAAGAAGATTATATGGACAATTTAGGTCAGAAGATATGTTAAATGTTAGAAGAGATTTAATGGAAGAATTTAAGGTAGCTAGTAAAATTAAAAGGAAAAAAATAATTGATGAAATTTTAAAAACTCATAGT
>CAZRHO010000002.1:20675-25314 GCA_964599955.1 uncultured Methanosarcinales archaeon | reverse complement strand
GGAATGCTCTACATCTTTTTAACTTCTCTTCCCAACCATTCTTTATACTCAAAGAGAATTCTTTCTTTATCAAATTTACCCATCTTTTCCTTAACTCTGTCAGAAATTAATCGAAGTTGATCGTTGGCTTTTACTACAAATTTAGCTTCTAAAATGTCTTTATTTTTCATTTTAGAAAAAACATCAACAATAGCTTGTTTACATTGTGACTTTAATTCTATACTATCCCATATAGCATCCCAGTCGCCAGCAAACTCTTTGATTCTTCCTGCCATTCTTTTTAAGATATCTGAATTTCCATTAATTAAATCATTAGTAATTTCCAATTCATCAGTTTTAGGATTATACACCATCAAATCAACGAATGCGTGTTCATTAAGAGGGTCATTTTCCCATTCTTTTCTAACTTCTGTAATTCTTAAAACTCTCTTATATTTTTTTAAACCAGAAATAACCGGGTTGGTTACAACGATGATATCTATGGCTTTAAATGAAGTTTTCGGTACACCAATATCGTTAACAACTCTATCGTAAACTCCATAAGGAGAATCTGCGTGAATGGTTCCTGCTACAACGTTAGCCGCTGCACCTACTCTCATCGCTTCAAAAAGGGCAATTGCCTCTTTTGACCTTACTTCACCAACAAATATTGCTGAATCGCCAAGACGTAATGTAGACCTGATACCAATTGAGGGGTCAACTTCTGAACTTTCTCCTCCTGATAAAGCGGACGCCACTTTTAGTGGCTCTATGTTGTAACCCAATCTTCTCAAAGATTCTTGTGGTAATTCAAATGTGTCTTCTATGGTTATTATTCTTGATCTTCTAGACATTTCAGTAAGGAAATTTTTTAATAAAGATGATTTCCCACTTGATCTTGTTCCAGCAATTAAAATGGTAGCATTATTTTCAATTAAGAAACTTAGTAACCCTGCTGCTAAATTATTTATGTACCTTATTTTTGGTTGCATGTAAAGAGGGAAAGTCCACGGGTGATCTCTGTGTCTTCTAAATGAGAAACATAATCCTGTAGGGGATAAAGGTGCAGTGATTGTAGAAACCCTGGAACTAAAAGCTTCTATTTTTAATTCTGTATCTAAAATTGGGTTGGCTTCATCTAATGGTCTTCCTGAAATAAGACGCAGTTTTGTAGCCCAACTTTCAACTTCTAAGTGGGTAGGGTATATGTTCGTGTAACAGTCTCCGTGATCTTCATGTACAATAAATATAGGCAATTCTCCATTCGGAGAATTGATGTTAACGTCTTGAACTTTTGGATCCGCAAGAAGTAATTCAATTAGACCAAAACCAACAGTGTAACGCAATAAAGCCTGAGCTAATTGATCTATTTCATCTTCAGTAAGATTTAATTTTTTATGTTCAATTAAATCATTTATTAGATCTCTACCAATGTTGAAGAAAACTTCTCTCATTCTAGAGGGATCGACGAACTCTTCTCTTGTTGGTTTATGTTCGGCCATGATCCTTTTTGCATCATCTAATAATTCGTAAATTTCTTCTTTAAATTTAAATTCAGGAGGTGTAAGGTGATAAAGAGTTTTAATGTTTTCATCAAAATTAAATATGTTCACCTCAGAAGTATCTTTACCTACAGTGAAATCATAACTTTCTAATAAATTTCCTTCTGGGAACTCTGTGATTAATTTAGTGTACATGAAATCTGGCCTTGTAGTGGGATGAAAAATATTGCCATAAATGTCTCTTTGACCAATTTCATAATTTTTAGTATGGGGCATTAATAATTTAATAATTTGGATTTCTTCAATTGAATTGATTACTTGTTGCATTATTTGTAAAAAATGTTGTTGACTGGAAAGGTGTCTTTGTTCAATTAATTGATCTAATTTTATTTTTTCTCTCCTTTCTAAACGTTTAAGTTCAACAAAGGCAGCTAAAGGATCTTCTTTTAATCTTTTAGAAATTATCTTTTGGAATTCTGCATAACTTCCCTTTAAATAGCGTTCATGTTCAGGGTTAGCTATAAGGTGAGAATAAGAAGATCTTCCTTCCCTGTTTAATTTTTTATGAATTTTAGCTAATTCGTTAAGTAATTTAGTTTGAGAGAAATCATATTCGTATTCTCTTAATTGAGATATGTTAATGATAGTGATTCCAGTGTTAGATAATAAGATGTCAATTACTTTAGACATGCAAACTTCACTATATTCTATAGAAGGGGGAAAGGTACATTTATCTGCGTGGATTTTTAAAACTTTATTTTCTCCTTCATGATAAGTTTCATATTCAAAACAAGCTTTATCTTTCATTACCATTTTCAACTAATAATATAAAGTTACTTGTGGTTTATTATATTTTCTTTTTTATAAAATGGTTGATTAAATTTATGGATATTATTCTTTTAAATAACCTTAATACTACTTTCTAATACTCACATAAGTTTATTATAATTAATTTACTCTTAACTTAAACTACTATGGCCAAAAAACAATCTGCACCTGAAGAAGCTACACAATCATTTGATTTAGCTAAGTTATATGTCTGGGTTAAAGGTTTAGAAGGTAAAGTTAATAATCTTTTAAGGGAAGTAGATATGTTGAAGAATGATTTTATGAAAAAGCAAAGTAATCTTAAAAATGACTTTAAAACGACCAAGGAAGATCTTTTAGAGATTAAACATTTACAAAGAAGATCTAATCAACAAATGGATCTAATAGTAAAAGAGTTGAAAAAAACTGCAGGTATTGAAGAAGTTGAAACATTAAAGAAATATGTTGACTTTTGGAATCCAATAAACTTTGTTACGCAGCGAGATTTAGAAAGAGCAATAGATGCAAAATTAGTAACTAAAGAAATAAAAAAGGAAAGTAATTAAAATACAAAAATAATAAAGATACAATATAGTTCGAAATAACATTCGTAGTATACTTAGAAAAAAGGTGATAGCAAATGGCAAATTTAGCATTTCAAGTACAACAGTTACGTGGAGAAGGTTTAACAGATAGTTTAATCATGGAAGAGTTATCTAAACAAGGTTTTAAAGCGGAAGAGATTCATGGAGCGATATCTGGTGTTAATGATGGCATGATGGAAACTGCTCCACTTGGCAGTCAGGGAGGAATGACTTCTCCAGGGAAACCGATTATGCCTCCTGTAGCAATGGGTTCTTCTGCAGTAGCAGAACCGATGCCTAATCAACCAACCGGTGAAGAAGCTAATATTTATGAAAGAATTGAAGCAATTACTGAATCAATGATTGATGAAAAGTGGGATGAATTGATTTCTGAAGTTAAAAAGATAGTTGAGTGGAAAGAAAAAATTGAAGAAAAGCAAAATTCTATTTTTAGTGATCTAAATAAACTTAAAGAAGATTTTAAAAATTTACATCAGGGAGTTTTAGGTAAACTTGGTGATTATGATAATCGGATGCGTGACGTTGATACTGAATTGAAAGCAGTAGGTAAAGTCTTTAAGGATGTAGTTCCAATATTTGTAGAAAATGTTAAAGAGTTATCTGACATTACTGGAAAAATAAAGAAGAAATAAAGGGAACTAGTTTATTAAAAATAAATTATGCTCTTTTTTTTGGTAATTTTTCAAAATGAACAATTTCTTCTTTAGTTTTTATGTCTTTTTTTTTCATCATTTCTAGGAATTTAGAAAAAATTTTTGCAGTAACTTCTACGTCTGCCATTGCCCTATGTTCTTGCTTGTTAGTAATCTCGAAATGTTCACAAAGAACTGACAATTTTTTACTGTATAAATCTGGTAAAAGTCTGTTTGCTAATTTTCTTGTACATAAATGTTGGTTTGAAAGGGGCTCATTGTAATGGTTGAAATGATTTTGATTTAAGAAACCATAGTCAAAAGTTGAATTGTGAGCTATAATTGTGTGGTTACTTAAGAATTCTTTTAAGTTTGGTATTATTTGATTTATTGTAGGGGCATCTTTTACCATTTCGTAATTTATACCAGTTAATTTTGTAATGAAAGAAGGGATCTTTGTTTCTGGATTAACTAAAGAATGAAAAGTATCGACAACTTCGTCTTTTCTAAATTTTATTGCAGCTATCTCTGTGATTTTATGTTTATATTTAGATAAACCTGTCGTTTCAAGATCTAGAACCACATATTCATTTAACAAATTTTTCCCTCTTTTGTTTTATTCGTGCTTTGTATTATGCCATGTTTCCACTGAGTAAACCTACTGCGAAAATAGCTATTGCAAATAAAATGAGCATACCTAAAACTTTAGGGTGTGAAAATATGGCAGTGACATTTCCTTCAAAATTTTGTGTTGCAGTTCCTCCAGAACCTGTTGCAACTTCTTGAGGGGCATTTTCATCAAAAGATTGTTGAGTGAAATCTTGACCTAAGACGTTTCCAAATGCTGCAATAACAATTATCAGAGCAATCCCTATTAAAGCCCAGCCAACACCTTTATCTGTTTTTATGTATCCGAAGATATCTTTTTCACTTGCACCAAAGACCATAAACATTAACATTAGTAACATAAAAAAGATAATTGCTATGGTAAACCAAGGAATCATGAAATTAAGAATTTCAATTAATGTTCTTGAAAGTAAAATCATGAAAGAGATAGCAAAAGCTACTATTGCATCGATGCCCATTGCCCCGCCAATCACTTTTGTTTTTTGTA
>CAZRHO010000002.1:18127-20665 GCA_964599955.1 uncultured Methanosarcinales archaeon | reverse complement strand
GGAACGTCCTTCGGGGCAGAAAAAAACATTTGCAACCCAGCTACATGCCGCAAAGTGTTTTGGCCTGAAACGGAAGCGCTTGTGGCAAAACTGCACTTCATAAACAACTGACCAAACAAAAAGGAAAGGGAAAATGAAATCAAAATTTTGCAATAATCCAAAATCAATCGCTGTTGCCACATTTATCCTCTTTTTTATAATTTAATTTTGTTGTGTGTTTAATTTAGATTTAAAAAAATATTAAATCCTTTTAAACATTTTTTCAACACCTTTCCAGATGTTTTTACCTGTGTCGCCACTACCTGGTTCTTTAACTATGAAATAAACTACCAGGCCAAACACTAATAATATTACCATCAATTCTGTGACCTCTGCTGACCACCAAGAAAAGAGGTCCCATGGTCCATTCCACCAATTTAATGAAGCTCCAAATACGTAAGCTACAAAACCAATTGCAAGGATAGCAAGAATGGGCATGGCTGAAGCAGAAAATTCCGCACCAAATAAACCCATCAGGATTAATAACATTACTACCGATATTGCTATTAGTGAAATACTTGGTATTGTTTCGTTAAGGACTTGCACTGGGTCATACCCTAAAGGGTAAGTTCCTAGAATGTGCGGAACAACAAAAGTAAGAGCTATTGATAAAGCAATAATAACTCTAAAATTTTTGTGATCTTTAAATAAAGGAAGAACTCCTGTTACTGCATAAATAATTGTAAATGATAATACAAACGGAAGTAAAAAATCTAGTACTCCGTACTGTTGAAAGTAATAAGCTAAATTGGAAAATCCTGCACCTACCATATTTTAAAACACCTCTTTGAATATTTATTGTTTATTTATATTAATTTAAACTTTTCTTTTTTTTTTGATTAATCTTTACTATCTTTTTTATTTCCTGGTTCTTTGGTTATGAAGTAGATAAACCCTAGTATTATTAGCATGAAAATAATTGGTGAAGCCCATTCACTATCCCAATAAACAAAAATTGCTAAGATATATTTAAGCCAATCCATAGCATTTAGAAAGATAGCGACAATCCCAACAAACATAATGAACATCATAATGTTCATAGATCTTGGGAAGTTTTCTAATGAAAATTCTTTATCAGCAAAAAAAGTTCCAATCAACATAAGGAAGGAAACTCCTAAAATAATTAATAAGACTACGTTCGCCAAAACTTCATTAATGATTGCAACTAATTGTGTGGATGCAATTACAAAGAAAGCCATTACAAAAGCAACAATTGAATTAAGATTTTTTTTAGTGTATTCCCTATCTTTAATTTTATCGATACCTAAAATTTTAGTCTTTTCTAAAATTGCAAAAACTATTGTGAAAACTAATAAGAATGGTAGAATGATGTCATAAACACCTATTTCTGCCATGAATTCAATTACTCCACGGAAAACACTTTCTTGCGGCATAAATTATCAGCTCTTTTTTATAAATAATTAATTTCTTTCTGTATATAAAAGTATCGGAATTAAATAGGCTTACAAAAGCGGAGATTTTAAATAGTAGCCAGGTTTATTTTTTTAGTGGTGAGGTGGATTTAGTGAAAAAAAAATTATCTTTGAATTTACTTATTTTAGTCACAATTCTTTTACTAGTTAATTTATCCTTAGCCCAACCAACAAAATCAACTGTGGAAATTATTGAAATTGATAATCAAGTGATGGTTGGTGAAACTGCCACTTTTCAGATTAAGATAACTAACACTGCTGAAGAAAATCAAAGATTCAGTCTTTATTCTATTGCTCATGGTTTTGATTTTGAGCCCGTTCCTTTAAGAGATAAGATAGTTAGTTTGAATGCGGGGGAAACTTATAAAGTTAAAGTTCATGTGAAGGCTACAGAAGATTTTAAGCCAGGGATTTATTATGTTAGCTCTACTGTTGAAAGTGATTTAGGTGAGAAACATAATGTTCCTTTAAAATTATATTTAAGTCCAGATGAGCCTTTAGACTATATTCCTGCAATTAAAGCTACTATTGACATGGATGATAAAATTGATCCTAAATCTGCAGTTCCAGTAACTCTATTTTTAGAAAACCGTAACCCTTTAGATCTCACTGGGTTAAGTGTAAGGATTCAAAGTGACATCCCTGAATTTGTTAAACAAGCAACAATTGATTTACCCCCTTTAGAAAAGAGAACTGTTGAGTTCACTATCACTCCTAATGAATTTCAGCAACCAAAAGAATATTTTTTATTCTTTGTTTTTGAGAGAGGTGATGAAGTAGTAAAAGTTATTGATAAAAAAATTGAAATTTTATCCATTATTCCTGAATTTAAAACTAAAATTCTAGATGCTACTTCTTTCCTTAAAATCACCACTTATGTTGAGGTATTTAATGATGGGAATGTTATCAATACTCAAAAAGTAAAATTGCCTGTGTCTTTTTTATCACATTATTTTGTGAGTGAGGCTAAAACAGAAAAAATCGAAGGACAGAACTATGCTGTTTGGGACGTAACTCTTGGCCCAAATGAAATAAAGGAATTGAATTATGTTACTAATTATAGGGT
>CAZRHO010000002.1:14064-18117 GCA_964599955.1 uncultured Methanosarcinales archaeon | reverse complement strand
CATTTTATTATTTGTTTTATTGTTTATTGGTTTTGCTTATTATGTTAAGTCGCCAATTGTCTTACGTAAAAGGGCAGTAATCACAAAAAGTGATGATGAGGGTGCTTTATCTGAAGTTAAAGTTACTTTAGAAGTTGTTAATAAGTTACGTAAACCGATTAACGATTTAGAAATTATTGATTTAGTTCCGGCAATTGCTAATGTTGAGAAAAGTTTAGAATTAGGAACATTAAAACCTCATGCAATTAAACATACTAAACTTGGAACAAAAGTAGTTTGGTCAATGGCAGAAATTGATGGTTTGGAACATCGTTTGATAACTTACAAAGTTAAAGCAAAATTAAATATATTGGGGACTTTTAGTTTACCTCGGGCAAGTTTACATTATAAGAAAGCGAAGGGAAAAAAAGGAAAAGTCTTTTCCAACATATTTAGGTTAAGTGCATAGTGTGGTGTTACCTGGCTTTTGTAGTATAAAAAGATTTATATATAAGCTGAATATCATAAAATTCAGAATTAAAAAGGTGGCGAGGGTAAAAATAAAATGAAGGATTTTCTTTTAAACATAAGGGAAAAATTTGCTAAACCAGTGGAAGAAGAGGATGCTTTCGAGCAGCAAGTTGACGAGTATGTAGAATTAAGTTCACACTCAGAATCAGAGAGTAAATCAAAAGTTCTAGTTAGGCCTTTCGTAATGGAAGAGTTTGAAGACATTAAAGGGATCTTAGATGTTTTACGTGAGGGGAGTACTATTGCTTTAGTTAACATTAAACCTCTAAAAGAAAAAGATTTAGTTGAATTAAAAAGGGCAATTTCCAAATTACGTAAGACTTGTGAAGCCATTGATGGTGACATTGCTGGATTTGGTGAAGATTATGTAGTGGCAGTACCTTATTTTGCTTCAATTCATAGAAATTCAGTAACTTCTGATTAATTTTTATTTATTCTTTTTAGTAATCTTTATATAGGTGTAATTTTCTAATTTTTTATCAGTGCCACGGTCGCATAGTCTGGTATTGCGCTGGATTGCTAAGGGCGTTCAGTCTTTATGATTTCCGTCTGTACCAAACATTCAGTCCCACCTGGGATCGTCGGTTCAAATCCGGCCCGTGGCGCTCTTTCTTCCCGTAATATTTATAACCTCTAAATAATTACTACTACTATTATTATTAAAAGAGGTGTCAAAAGAATAAATTCTTTTGGACCTCCTGTGTAATAGTTTTTACAAAAGAGGTGTACTAATATGGTAAAAAAATCTAAATCAAATTCTCCACAACATAGTCATTATATTGCAATTGTAGCTGTAGTTGCAGTTGTGGCTATAGTGATTCTAGTTATGAGTGGTATGAAAACTTCAACCACTGTTGAAGAAATTAATGATGAAAGTGCTATTGTAGGTCAAGGGTATTTTAGTGATTTTGAAACTCAAAATGATGACCCAATGACACAATTAAATGAAGCACTAAAAAATGAATTTAAGGCAAAATATTTTGAACACGCGGTTACGGAATGTGGGATTTGTAATGAAGAAGGTAATTTAGTTGCATGTGAAAATTCTGTGGTTACAGACGAATATAATAATCAAAATGTACACGTTTCTTGTACTGGTTGCACTGGAGATGGACAAGGAATGGGTCCTGGGCTTAAATGGATTATTAATTGTGTGCACCGAAGATTATTATTATGATTCTAACGACCTTGAAAAAACCAAAATTTTACATGCTGGTGCACATTGTAACAAGGAAAAATTAGATTTAGAGGATCCTATTGAGGGGGAGTGGGGTGAATTCTCTTACAAATAGTTTTTTATCATGTATAATATTTTTAAAAAATATCATTGGATTCATAATTTTCCTAAAAGATATCCTTTTTATAAAAAATTATTTGCAAACTTTATTTATTTCTTAACTGGGGTTGTTTTACATCCTAGGAAGAATTTGTTAAACCACAGGGATTTAGTAAAATCTAGGTTATTGTTAAGAAAAGGAGACATAGTTTTACTTGGAAATTTACGTGAAACTTCTGCCTTTTTTATTAAAGGGGCGGTTACACATACTGCATTATATGTTGGACGAAGAACTTTCATTCATGCTATAGGTGATGGTGTTGAATATACTTCGTTACATCATATGTTCACTGAGTATGATACTATGGCGATTTTACGTTTACCTCAAGGGATTAAACGCAGGAAAAAAACAATTAAGAGTGCGATTAAATTTGCAAAAGAACAGTTGGGTAAACCTTACGACTTTGATTTTAATAAGGGGGTAAATAAAATATTTTGTACAGAGTTAGTTAATGAATCTTATCTTCATGCTGGACATAATACAAAATTAAGAACGATTCAACGAGTAAGGTCATTTAAACAAAAAGTATTGAAGGTTATCACTAATGCTTCTATAGCTTTGAAACCAGAAAGGTTCATAGAAAGTAATTTTGACTTAATTTTTTTATCACATAATTTGAAAGTTAAACGTAAATTGATGTTAAGAAAGTGAAATTAACATTTCGTAAGTGTTAATTTTGTCTGGGCATTTTGTATTTTTCTTTTTCTTTTCATCTCTTTATTTTTGTAATAAATAAATATTCCCATGTATGCCACAGTTGTTTCAATGGCAATCACATATTTTATTATTAATGGTTTTTCTCCGATAAGTATTGCATAAATTAAAGCAATTATGTTACCAATTAGAAATATCACAAACAAAAAAAAACTAACTCCTTTAGTGTCTCTTGATTTTAATGTCTTAATCATTTGTGGGATTACCATTACTGAAAATAATATTGTGGCAATCCATCCTAGGGTTTGTGCTAAGTCCATTTTTTTTTTTGTTTAATTCTGATTTATATTGTTTTAGTTGTTTAGTTAAACTATCTCTTTTTTCCTTCCTAACTTACATTGTAGGTTTTTTAACCCTTCTCTGTAAGTATTTTTAAACTTACTATGTAGGTTTTTTTGAACTTATTTTATAGGTTTTAATAACTTCCTATGTGGGTTATTAATACTTATTTTGTAAGTTCTCTTTTTATCTTATTTTAAGTTATTATTAACTACATTGTAGGTTTTTTCTAATTATTTTAGTAACATTTAAATAATAAGAACATTTTATTGGATTAGATGTCCTATTATGAGAAGACTTCATTAGCTATACCTAGTTCTATTTTTAAGAATCGAGATTTGAGTGTTCTGGAAGCAATTACTGTTTATTTACGTGATAAGAAAGGTATGAAATATGCTGAAATCGCTAGGTTATTGAACCGGAATGATCGAACAATTTGGACATCTTATCAAAGAGCAAAGAAGAAAAAGGGTATTAAATAAATTAAAATGGCCAAGAAAAAGAAAGTAAAACATGTACACAAAGGCTATGATTTAGGTTGGGCTAGTAAGTGGATTGAAAGAGAAAGGTCTCGTGGAACTTCCCATGGAAAAATTAAAAGGACCTTAATGGAAGGCACTAGTTGGACTGAAAATGAAATTCACAAACATTTCCCTCATTTGAAATCCGATAAAATCCATGGACATAAGATTTTGTTAATTTCTGTTGGCGTGATGATAATTTTATCTTTAGGTTTACTGGTCTTAAATCAAAATGGAGAAGAACTAGCAGGAAAGGCATATTTCGGTGATGATATAGATAATGAAAACATGGATGATGAGAGTATCGATAATGAGAATATGGGTGAATATGGTGATATGGGTGAGGATGAATTTTCAGAAGAGATGGATCGTGAGAATATGGGTGAATATGATGATATGGGCGAGGATGAATTCTTAGAAGAGATGGATGATAATGAAATGGTTGAAGAAATTGATCCTCTTGGTAACCTTGATCAAACAATTCAAAGTAAAATCATTAATGCAGGTTTAGATCTTAATGAACTAATCGATAATTTTAAAGCAGAAGGAAGTTTAACCGAAGAACAATATAATAAACTTGCTGAGATTGGTTTTTCAAAGGAATTAGTTAACAATTACTTAAATCAAATAAAATGAATAAAAAAAGAATGTTAATGTTGTGTAAATTTTTAATTTTATTAGTTGTAGTTGTT
>CAZRHO010000002.1:0-14054 GCA_964599955.1 uncultured Methanosarcinales archaeon | reverse complement strand
TCATATCTTCCATTATTACTATCCCAGAAGATAGAACTAGTATTTGTCCAGGAAACTTCAAAATCTACACTTTTAGTTGATATTAAATCAGGAAAAGCTGCTGGTGAGATAACTGTGTCTATTTCTTTCCCTGTAGTTGTTATGATGTCGGGATGTGTCTATGAATCTAATTGTGTTGCAGACAATGATTATTCTTGTTACGGCCCTTGGAAAATTATTAAGGTGGGGGGAATTTTAGCTCCAGAGGACTGTGCAGATTATTTTTCTGTTGAAAGGGGAAATGAAGAATTGTGTTTGATAAAATCTTGTGATGGTAATATGGATTCTGTTTTTCCAGAAGATAAATATTCGGGTGATTCTTTCATATTAGAGACAATTTATTCAGACTTTTGTGTGGTGTCTTGTGAAAATGATAATGATTGTAATTTTGGCGAAACTAAATGTATTGAATCTTCTGGTGATAAATTTTGTTCACCAACTTGCCAAAATGACAATGACTGTTTGCCTGGACTTACTAAATGTGGTGGTGGGATTTGTCGACCCTCTCTTGCTGCTGGTTCTTCTGTAGTTGGACACACTGGTTCATGTCAAATAGGTAATCAATATTCTTGTAAAAAATCTGCTTTTAGTAGTCAATGGGTTGATTTACCAGATTGTAGGAATGATTATGCTTGTCAAATAAAAAGTGATAATAGTTGGAATTGTGAAACCGGAGGGAAAAGTTGTGCCGTAGGTCATTATTGTAAAGATGTAAGTGATACTCCCCGTTGTGAAGAACCAAGTTTTTCTTCTGCTCATTGTATTGCAGCAGGAGGTCTTTGGAAGAATCAATGTTCTAATGGAGCAGGAGATATTTGTAGTGGTAATTGTTGTTTGTCGCCAAAGGTAGATAGTTCAGAGGATGACGCTGATGAATGTTCAGATGGTTTCGATAATGATTGTGATGGGAAAATAGATTGTGAAGATAGTGTTTGTAGTCAAAGTGATTTTTGTCCAAAATTATTACATTATTACAAATTTGAAGATTATGTTGCTGCCGACCATTCAGGAACATTACCTACACTTTCTGGTAAACTTCAAGGTAACCCTGGGTGGGAAAGTAACTCTCCCGAAGGTGATATTTCATTAATTTTTGATGGTGTTGATGATTACATAGAATTACCAAACAGTGATTCTTTAAATGAATTACCTGGGTTAACTTTAGAATCTTGGATAAAGAAGGATAGTTTTGGAAATAGTTTTGGAAATAACCAAGAAAATATTTTTTCTAATACTCAAGGAGGAGGATATAAACTTGCAATTAGCGGGTGGAATGCTAATTCTAACACGGGTAAATTATTATTCCAAATACATGATGGTACAAATTATCGTGACTTATATTCTCCTACTGCCATTCCTTTGGGTAATTGGATCCATGTAGTTGGTACTTGGGAATCCGGTAAGAAAATGAAACTTTATATTAATGGTAAGAAAGTTGCTGAATCTGCTAATACTTATGCTGGGCCTATAGATGATACTAATACTGATACAAGAGCTTTTATTGGTGCAGAAAGTAATGGGGTTGACCCTATGTTAACGAGAAGTTTTAAAGGTTCTATCGATAGTGTTAAAATTTATAATTATGCTAGAAGTGCAGAAGAAATTGAAGAAGATTATGCTAGTGGGGATATCTTAATTCATCATTATGATTTTAATGATGGTACTGCAACTGATTTAATTGGTAATCTTGATGGAACGATAATTGGTGCTACTTATAGTAATAAAAATGGTTATGATGGCAGTGGGGCATTTAGTTTCGATGGTATTGATGATCGTATAGAATTACCAAACAGTGATTCTTTAAATGAATTACCTGGGTTAACTTTAGAATCTTGGATAAAGAAGGATAGTTTTGGAAATAGTTTTGGAAATAACCAAGAAAATATTTTTTCTAATACTCAAGGAGGAGGATATAAACTTGCAATTAGCGGGTGGAATGCTAATTCTAACACGGGTAAATTATTATTCCAAATACATGATGGTACAAATTATCGTGACTTATATTCTCCTACTGCCATTCCTTTGGGTAATTGGATCCATGTAGTTGGTACTTGGGAATCCGGTAAGAAAATGAAACTTTATATTAATGGTAAGAAAGTTGCTGAATCTGCTAATACTTATGCTGGGCCTATAGATGATACTAATACTGGTACAAGAGCTTTTATTGGTGCAGAAAGTAATGGGGTTGACCCTATGTTAACTAGAAGTTTTAAGGGTTCTATTGATAATGTTAAAATTTATAATTATGCTAGAAGTGCAGCAGATATTACAGAAGAGTATCTTAAATTTCCTCAGAAGATTCTTCATTATGATTTCTCTTCAATTAATGATGGTAAAGTTACCGATTTAAGTGGTAATGGTAATGATGGTTCTGTTAACGGAGCTATAATTGAAAATGGTGTTGCTACTTTTGATGGTTCTAATGATTATATTGATGCAGGAAATGATGGTAGTTTAAAAGTTTCTGATGGTCTTACTGTTATGTCTTGGGTTAAGGGACCTTTACAACAAAATAGTGTTATTGCTTCCCGTTATGATTATGGTAACGTTAATCAGCGTTCTTGGTCATTAGGGTCGGCTCATGTTGCCAATAAATGGGATAAATTAAGGGCAATAATCTCAGATGACGGAGAATGGAGTGGGAATAATAAAGGGAAATTATATCGTTCAACAGATATAGCTTTTGATAATACTTGGCATCATGTTGCAATGACTTTTGATAGTGGGACATTCAAATTATTTGTCGATGGTTCTGAACAAGTTCCTGATATACATACTGATTTAGATGTGGATCATTTATTTCATTCTAATGTGGGGGTTTCTCTTGGTAGGTCACTTAAAAATGGAATTGGGAAACTTTTCTTCGATGGTCAAATGGATGAAGTTAAAATTTATAATTATGCTTTGGGTGCAGAACAGATTAATAGTCAGAAAGGTTTTCCCTCTCAATTGATTTTACATTATGATTTCTCTTCAATTAATGATGGTAAAGTTACCGATTTAAGTGGTAATGGTAATGATGGTTCTGTTAACGGAGCTATAATTGAAAATGGTGTTGCTACTTTTGATGGTTCTAATGATTATATTGATGCAGGAAATGATGGTAGTTTAAAAGTTTCTGATGGTCTTACTGTTATGTCTTGGGTTAAGGGACCTTTACAACAAAATAGTGTTATTGCTTCCCGTTATGATTATGGTAACGTTAATCAGCGTTCTTGGTCATTAGGGTCGGCTCATGTTGCCAATAAATGGGATAAATTAAGGGCAATAATCTCAGATGACGGAGAATGGAGTGGGAATAATAAAGGGAAATTATATCGTTCAACAGATATAGCTTTTGATAATACTTGGCATCATGTTGCAATGACTTTTGATAGTGGGACATTCAAATTATTTGTCGATGGTTCTGAACAAGTTCCTGATATACATACTGATTTAGATGTGGATCATTTATTTCATTCTAATGTGGGGGTTTCTCTTGGTAGGTCACTTAAAAATGGAATTGGGAAACTTTTCTTCGATGGTCAAATGGATGAAGTTAAAATTTATAATTATGCTTTAACTCCTCAAAAAGTATTAGAAAAATTTGAAGAGATAAGTTCTCCAGAAAATGGAATGTGTAATGATCAATTAGATAATGATGGTGATGGACTAGTGGATTGTGCAGACCCAGATTGTGAAGGTGAAAAAAATGTACTTAATGGGCAATGTTGTCAAGATTCTATCTCTTGTACTGAAAATATAGGTATTACTGGTTTCTGTTATAACTATGTTTGTGTGGATGGTGAACCAATTGGAGGTACTTATATCCCTCCAATTGATAATTTTCCCGGGGGATATATCTGTTCTTGGGGAGGCGACTTAAATCATATTGATGATCATACTTTCTGCCCTGGCGGTGCACAATGTGGCCTTGATATTAATGTTCAACTTGCTTTGGCAGATGTTGATGGTGATGGAAATAATGACTTACATAATTTCTATTTTTGTAATATAGTTGACTTAGATGGTGATGGTGTTAATGATGATGTAGATGTTTGTGACGAGAATAAACCTGAGAAACCTGTTTATCTCCCCCCTAATCAAAATGCAGGTTGTCAATTGGCTGATATTAATGCAGACAACTTGGTAGAAGGAGTAGATATAGATCAGTTTATCGAATTATATAATCAAAGGGATCAAATAAATGCAGATTTAAATTCAGTTGCAGCTTCACCAATCCATTTTACGGAAAATAACCAGATTCATGGTGGAGACATTGATATGTTCATTGAACATTATAATAACAGATAAAAAAATTTGAGGTAAATAAAATATGGCTAGAAAAAAGAAAAGTAAAATTGATCATAAACAATTAGTGGTGATCCTTTCAGCTACAACTATTCTTTTCCTAGCTTTAGCTATGTTCTTATTTTTGAAACCAGCTGATGATAGTATTGCAGGTAAGGCTTTTCATGCAGAAGGTGCTATTCCTTCTTTTGTTGGAGAAATAGATGCTCAATTAAGTTTTGATCAAGGTTTTGCAGCAGAGGGAGACAATGTTAATGTTAATTTAAAAATAAAAAGTCCACATCAAGTATCAAGAGTTTCTTTCCAGTTAAATTATAATCAAGATTGTTTAACCCCTTCAGGTGATCCAAATCCTAGCTCTACTTTAACTTTTATTACTCAACCTACAGAAGATGATCCTATTTGGAGTTTTTCCACTACTGGTTCTGGGCCTACTGGGGAATTTACAGTAGTTTCTCAGAGTTTTACTGTCAATGCTGGTGTTGAAATAGGGACTAATTGTAATGTTAATTTTATAGTTACTGATATAATTAAGCAAGAAGGGAAAGAAAAAATAAATCAAGATGATATTGATAGAACTTCTGCAATTACAATTGCTCCTGTATGTAATGAAAATAATTTAGATCTTGATAATGATGGTTTTGGGAAAATCCCTAATCCTAACCCTCATGGTGGTCTTATTTTGAAAGCTTGCGATTATCCTGATGTAGAAGATTGCAATGACGATTGTAACAATTGTCATCCAGCATATCCAGGGAGTCTTGGAATTCAAGCTATTTCTGCAGGAACAGAAATATGTGACAATCAAGATAATGATTGTAATGATGATACAGGAGATGGTAGTGGTGAACAGGCTCCATTAAATTCTAAACAGCAAGGTATTTGTTTTGAAACAACTAAATCTTGTGGGGATGATTGTGAACTTGGCGGTGATTGTTGGCAAGATAATTTTCCTGAAGAGTATAGTTTAGAAGAACAATGTGACTTTATTGATCATGATTGTGATGGGAAACCAAACACTCAAACTAATGGTGACAATGAAGAGACGGTTTTAGATGGTTGTCAAATAGGTGGTTCTTCTGGTTTACCTTTCGATGCTGGGAATCTTTACGTTGACAATTGGGTTCCTGGAGAAGGTGGTGCACAAATTCCAGATGAAGGGAATTTACCTACAAATTATATCGATGCAACTATTGTTTCCATTCAGCAAGAGTTATATGAAACGGGAAATAATAACGGCGGTTTACCTTTATGTCATAACTTTGGTGCAGGGAAAATTTGTGTATGTAAAAATGGTGATTATTGGCGTGATGAAAACGGGAACGGAAATGTTGACTATGTTGTTAATTATGTAGGTAGAACGAAAGAAGTTTCTGCATTTATTATTGGTGGTAATGTGCTTAAAAATGGAGATGAAAACGTTCAATGTCCACTAGAATGAATAAAGTAATTGTAAGTGTAATAATTGTAATGTTAGTGCTATTTATCTTAGCTTTAGTTAGCGGCATAGTTAATCAAGAAACTATCGCTGGTCAAGCTATAAAATTAGGTGGGGGAAATTTCTTAAACCCTGGTGCTAAGTTAGGTGATCTTAATTTGAAAAATAATGTTGGTTACATTGATGTTGAGTTTAATTGTAATAACGGTAAGAAATTTATCCCAGGTAAATTTTCTAAACTTTGTAAAACTGAAAAAGATTGGCAAGATTTCGCGCTTGATTTTTGTAAAGAATCTAGAGGGTTTAATAAGAAAAATATTGAAGTAAATAAAAAAATAACTTGCAGGGTTTCTTCTAAAGATAGTGTCATTGTTAGTAGATCAAATAAAAAAACAAATAAGAATCTTCTTCTTATAAAGGATATCCCTAAAAAAATTATTAAAGTGATTCCAGAGGAAGATCTTGTAGAAAAAATTTCAGAAGAAGAAGTTTCTGAAAAAGAGGAAATAACTCAAGGAGTTAATTTTGGTCAGGATGTTATTGCTGAATTAATAGAAGAACCACAAAACTCTGTGCAATTAACTGAGGGAAGTATTGCTAATTATTATTCAGTTGATAAAATTGATGGTTTAACTTTCAAATTAGAAAAGGAACTGTATTCTGAAAATGTTATGTTAAAACATTTTGTTAATGGTGAATGGGTAGATTTGAATATTGAAAAAATTAACGAGGATAAAAATTTTGTATATTATAGATTAAATGAATAAAACAATTAATTTGAAAAAAAGTACTTTTTTGATTTTAATATTTTTACTTTCAACATTAGCGGTTGCGCAGGAATTTCAAATCGTAATACAAGCTATGCCTTCGATTTCTATTGAAATTGAAACAGATAAAGTTAATTATGTTGCCGGCGAAGAAATAATCTTAGATGTGATTGCTGAAGCTAGCATGTTACCTGTTTCGATGTATGGTGCAGATCTTTATTTAACTAGTAATGATGTTAATAATGACTTGATTAATTTTGATCAATTAACTGATGTAGGTAATGTTGATCCAGTTAATGGTTGTTTATTTGGTTTAGCAGAAGATTGGTTGTATAACCCAATTATTAATTGTTTTTCAGGGCAAAAAAATGGAAATGGGGAAAATAACGAGTGGCATTATGTAGCGCCTTTTCAAATGGAAGAAGTAGCAGGAAAAAGAGTTTTATTTTCTTTAAAGATCCCTACTTCAAATGCTGGTGAAGTAGAATTTTCTTTAGAAGGTAAAAGATCTTTATTTAGTGGTTCCATTGTCAATGTTCCTTTTGGAGGGGCTGAGATCACTCGTCAAATAACTGTTTTAAGTCAAAATGGTGATGAAGATGAAGACGGTGTTATTAATGTAGAAGACAATTGTCCTATGGTTGCTAACTCGGGCCAAGAAGATGAAAATGGTTTTGAAGATGGTGACGGGATAGGTGATGCTTGTGAAGATCAAGATGGAGATGGTGTAGCAGATGGCATAGATAATTGTCCAGGCTTATTCAACGATTTACAGGATGATACTGATGAAGATGGTTTTGGGAATTCTTGTGATGATGACGATGATAATGACGGAATTTGTGATTTAGGTGTTGCCGTTGATGAAGTTTGTTCAGAGGGTCCAGATAATTGTCCTTTCATTGCTAATGAAGATCAAAGTAATGTTGATGGGGATGTTTCTGGAGATGCTTGTGATCAGGATGCTGATAACGACGGAGTTATTAATTTGTTAGAAGGAGATCTTGGTAAAGCTCCACTGGAACTTATTATTATTGATAATTGTCCTTTAAACCCTAACGGTGATTGTGAGGAGGAAGAGGAAGAAAGTAATTGTGACGTAAATTTTGATGGCGTAGTAACTGAAGAAGAAGAAGCAATGGGTAACCAAGCTATGAACGATGAAGGTATCGGTTTAGCTTGTGCTTTCATTGATGGTGACGGTGATGGTGTGAATGATGGTGATGAACCTGGGCAATGTGTCTTGGCAGAAGGACAAGAATATCCTGAAGGCGCAGTGTTTTTCAATGAAGGTTTATATGCAGGATGTAGGAAAGGAGATTTGAATTCAGATGGTTTTGTTAACTTTGATGATTATTCACCGTTCTTAGATCATTATGATGTCAATGGGGAGTTAGATAGTTTAGGTGATTTTAATGGCGATGATTTAGTAAATTTTGATGATTATTCTCCATTTTTAGATCAATATGATGTTGGTTAGATGATTAACTTTAAATAGGAAGAAATAATACTAGATGGTAAAGAGGATGAGTAAAAAAAAGAGGAATAATGTGAAAAAAACGCCTTTCATTAAACGAAGTTTTAGAATTAAACATTCTTCTGTATTAGTTTTTTCTGTTTTATTATTGATTGTGTGCATGTCTTTATTATTAATTTATCAGCCTTCAGTTGGCGTTGGTAAGGCTTATCAAGCCTTTCAAGTAACAGATGTGGGAGATATTTCTAATCTGGGAGTTTATTTCCCTGACGCAAGTTCATATTCCTCTCCTGCAGATATAATTGATATCCCTATTAAACTAAAAAAGGAAGGCCTTTTAGAAAATGAGATTAGGGGCGTACAGTTTTGTTTAAGGTATAGCGACTTTGTTAAGTTTGAAGTAGTAGGGAATGGTTTTAGTAATGTGCTTAATAACTGGGCAATCTTAAAACCAGGACAAGATGATAATGCAAATTGGTTAGTTACTGAAGGAGAAGTGGGTGAAGAAAACCCTTGTCCTGCGGGTTATACTGATAGGATTGAATTTGGTTCTGGTGCCGGTGTTACTGGTTTAGAAGCGGGCGGTGCAGATCCTACTTTGGCTAATTTAAAGGTCCGTGTAGTTAACGACGCAGTTTATTCAGATGGAGGGACAGATTTTATTGAAATTTTACCAATGAAAGTTACTGGCCCAGGTAATTTTGTACATAATTTTGGAAATGAAGATTCTTCTCAAGTTCAGATTACAATAGTTCCAAGATGTGGAACTGTGGATGTTGATAATGATGATTACCCTAATGCTGGTTTAACTTTTGATGCTTTCAATGATAATTTAGGTGATGACTTAGGTGATTGGCGAGGTTGTGCAAATTGGGATTCAAATACAATGTATATTGACGGTAATGGTAATGAGAAGTTTGATGACGGTGAAACTCCTACCTTAGAAGGTATTGCCGATTGTGATGATGCTGATGCTGAAATTTTCCCTGGGAATTCTGAAATATGTGATGGTAAAAATAATGATTGTGATGTTGGTACTGCAGATGGTAGTGATGAACAGGCTCCTTTAAATTCTAAGCAGCAAGGAGTTTGTTTTGGAACTTATCGGACTTGTCAAAGTGATGGGTTGGGCGGAGCAAGTATGAAAGATACTTGGCCTCCTGAATATAATGTAGTTGAACAATGCGATTTTGTTGACCATGATTGTGATGGAAATCCAATAACTCATACCAGTGGTGAAGTTGTAACTGAAATAGAAGAATGTCAAATTGGAGGATCTATTGCTCTTCCTTTTGATGCAGGTAATTTATATCCTACTTGGGAAGGAAATGAACCTGCTGAAAATCAAGATGTAAATTTGTTTGATTTACACATTGAATCACTTTATCAAGATTTATCGGTTCAGTTAAATGCAGAGGGAGATAACGATTATAAAAATGGTAAACCTCTTTGTGGTCATTTTTTAACAGGTTATTTATGTGTATGTAAAAATGGTAATCATGCTTTTACCACTGAGGTAGATGGTACCGATGTTAAAACAATAGATTATGTTGGTCAACAAAGAAACGATTTTGCAAATGTTATTGTTGATCCTGTCGATTTAATAATGAAACAAAATAATGATGAAAATCCAGATTTTGAAACAATATTTATGGGGTGTAATGAATGATGATGAAAAAAAATATTCTTTTAATTTTAGTTGTTGTATTAATGGCTAGCTTAGTTCTAGCTGAACCTGTCTTTTATATTACTACTGATAAAGATAGTTACGGTTTAGCAGATCCTATTGTTGTCACGGTAGGTGTAAATAAGGAGTTAAATGAAGATGAAACTAATTTAGTAGGGGTAAGTATTGGCGTTAGTCAAGATTTTGGTGATAGTTTTAAAGATCAAGCAGAAGTTGTTGATCTAGGTGAACAAGCCCTATATTTAAATCCTCTAATTAGTATGGTTTCTGCGAGTAAACCTTACCGTTGGAAATATAGTTCTCCTGTTGTTAACAAGATTGTAAATCAAGCAGTTCCTTTATTTAGGTTTCAAATAAGTGGTCCACATTTAGATGGTACAAAAGAATTAGATCTAGTTAACAGCTATTATTTTAATTCTGATTTGGAGCAAGTTCCAATAAATATTGATATAAAAAATATTTGTGTGGGGAATGATGTTGATGTAGACGCGGACCAGGATGGAGTTTGTGATGTGATTGATAATTGCCCTTTAGTTTCCAATGGTGATCAAGAAGATAGTGATGAAGATGGTGCAGGGAATGCCTGTGATGATGACGACGATAATGACGGTGTTGTTGATGAAGAAGATAATTGTCCTTTGGTCGCAAATGCTGATGGTCAAGGCGCAGATGGTGACCAAGATGGGATCGGCGATGCTTGTGATTTAGATTCTGATAATGATGGAGTAAATAATGATGAAGATAATTGTCCTTTTGTAGAAAACCCAGATCAAGCAAATTTTGATGGAGATCCACAAGGAGATGCTTGTGATATGGATCAAGATGATGATGGCGTAGTTAATGAGGAAGATGATTGTCAGAACACTCCGGAAAATGAAGAAGTTGATCTTGAAAATGGTTGTAGTGATTCGCAAGAACAAGATAGTGACGGTGATGGAATTAATGATGGTGATGAACAGGAAGAATGTGTTTATGATCCTGATAACGACGGGGTTGTAAATGCAATGCCTATCCCCGAAGGTCTAGATTCTCCTAATGTTTTTACTGAAGGGCCATTTGTTGGTTGTATTAAGGGTGATTTGAATTTAGATGATGCAGTTAATGCAGACGATATTTCTTGGTTTATTCAATATTATGGAGATAGGGATAATTATGATCCAAATGAACCTCTTCCAGTAGATCTTAATATTGATGAAGGGGTTACAAGTAGCGATATAACTGAATTTATTGACGCATATGCTTATAGATAATATAATTGAGGTGAAATAATAATGGCAAAAAAAATTAATAATAAAATGAAGTTACAACAAGTTGGTGAAGAAACGGTTTCACGTAAAAAAAGATTTATGAAAATGGGCGTAGGAATATTTTTAGCGGCGATAGTCCTTTTTTCTTTGATTTTTTTTATTTCTAAAGGTGGTGTTGGAGTAGGTAAAGCTGTACAGATAACTGAACAAGGTCAGGCGGTGGTAGTTGAAACAGGACAATCGGCTAAATTAAGTATTGGTCAAGCCTATGCTGCAATAAATGATCAATTTACAGTTTCTTTGATTGTCGATACTAATGGGCAAGATGTAGGCCAAGTTAATTTTCAATTAGATCACCCTAACTTTGAACTTTTAAGTCAAAGTGCTCAATCTTCCTTGTCAACGATAACTGCTGCAACTAATAATGATCCTGTTTGGTCTTTTTGGAGTGCAGAAGATAAGGTTAATGGGCAAGCTACTGTTGCTAGTTTTACTTTTAGGTTGACAGACGGTAATAAGAATGATGGGCATTCTATTACTTTTTCTAATATTGAATTAGTTGTAAATCCGCAGACTAAGTTTGGTCCTTTAGTGGCAGTTTCAACAATTACTGTTGCAGACGGATGCACTGATGTTGATAATGATGGTTGGGGTGCACCTAACACTGATTTAAGAGCTTGTCCACAATCTGGTTTGTTAGATTGTTCCCTTGTGGGAAATCAAGATAATGTTGAATGTGGTTCAGGTAAGAGAGATTGTGATGATGATGAAGCTACCATGTATCCAGGCAACAATGAAGATTGCAATGGTCTGGATAATAATTGTAATGGTTTAGTTGATGAAGGAGTAAGCGGCAGTAAGAATAATGCTCCTAATGTTGGTGTTTGTATGGGTAAACAATTGTGCATTCAAGGAGATGAACATAACTCTTACAACATTGCAGAGGATGCTACTGTTGAGATTGATGGTAATCAAGAAAATCTTCGAGGATATATTAAATCTAATCCCGATTTAGCTCAACATGCCAAATTTAAGATCGGGCCTGGAGACAATGATTTTGTTTGGTCTTTTGAAGCCTATGGCGAGGATATCTGTGACACTGTTGATAATAACTGTAATGGTGTAGTGAATGAAGATTCAAACGGTCCTTGCTTAATTGGTGGCGGCGGCGGTGTTGCAGGTTTACCTTACGGTCAGGGAGAAATTTTATTAGATTGGGAAGAAGGTAATGTTGCAGGAGCAGTCGATCAAAAAGATTTACATGCTTTAGATCTTTTAACTGAACGGAACGATGTTGTGAATTTAGATGTTAACACTCCAAATTGTGGGTTGTTTCAAACAGGTTATGTTTGCACTTGCCCTAATGGTAATTACTTTTTAGCTGATGCTTTAGGGCAAAATGTAGAATTAGTTAATTATCTTGATGGGACTAAATCGGATGTAGTCGGTGCAAGTGTTGACATTGATGATTTTGAATTTTTTGGTTCAACTTGTAATCCTCAATGAGACGTTCAATTTTTTTTTTATTTTTTGTAATTTTATCTTTTAATCTAGTTATTGCTGCAGATGTTAAAGTTAATTTAGAAGCAGATAATTTAAACCCAATAAATGGGCAACAAGTAACTGTAAATGTTTTAATAGAAAGTGATGATGTTGATTACCCTTTTGAAATTTTATCGCCTTACATTTTAATTGAAAGTAGTGATAAAGAAAATTTAATTTTAGATTTAAATGGCGCACTAGGTTTAGATGGTAACATTTATGACAGTTTGTTACAAAATAAAGTTCATTCTGGTTTTGTTTCTAATGGGAAATCTTACGTATGGAAAATGGGCGGGAAAGTTATTGTTAACCCAGTAACTGAAGATAATAATTTGTTAGGTTCATTTAAATTTAATTCTTTAGGTGACGATGAAGTGACTTTTTCAATTAAAACTCCACAAAGTAAAATTAAGAAAGCAGATGAAACACTTTACAATGTTGATTTTTCAGACATTTTAGTTTTCAATGAAGGCGCTGCTTGCGTTCCTGGAGATACTCTCTGTGTAGGTCCACAGATTAAAACTTGTCAAGAAGATGGAACTTTTATTGGTCCTGTTGATTGTCCAGATGGACAAACTTGTCAAGGGAATGTTTGTGCTGATGTGGCTTTAGAATGTAACCCTGTAGCTGCAACTTGCGGAAATACCGGCATCAGTTGTATTGACGGTGTGGCTATTGAAAAACCAATAGAAAATTGCGCATTAGGTTTTGTTTGTGAGGAAGAAGTTTGTGTTGAACATTGTGCAAGTAATGATGGATGTCCAGAAGGATCCGTTTGTACTTGGGAAAATAAATGTTTGATTAATGAAGATAGTGATTTTTTAAATTACTTTATTGATTTTGAACAACTTTACGGGGAAGAAATACAAAATGCACAAACTAACGGATGGAACATTAAAATGGTTTCAAGGTTGGCTAACTTTTTCAAATTAATATTTACATGATAACTTTTATAAAAAAGAATTAAGAAATTTAGTTCTATGGAAAATTTATTTAATAATGTGGTTAATTTAGATAGAAGCGTTATTATTTTGTCAAACCTTGTTAGAGATAATGGTTATGATGTAGGGAGAGAATTTTATCAAGGAAAAGTTAAATTTTCTTTATCTGGCGGTAAAGGTATTGACACTTTAAGTGATTTGATATGGGAAGCTGAACAAGGGAAAAACGAGGTTGACTTTGAGGTTGTTCCTTATTATGATCATAATATTGATATTTTAAAAAATTTAAATGTTTATTCTTCTAAGAATTTCATTGTTGAATATTTAAGTGAAAATTTTATTGATGATTAATTATCATTTTAGCTTCGGTCAAACAGTAAACCTTATAAACATAAACTAATTATCTTGCTATAGTAAAAAAGATGGTTTAAAGAAACGGTAAAATGTTTCTGAACTCTCTTTTTTTTAATAAGCAAAAAAAGATGGTGTTTAAGAGAGTAAACAAGAAAGGTAGAATTCATTCTAGTGATAGTTCTAAATATTTATGGGTTGCTTTAGTTTTAGCAGTAGGTTTTGCATCTGTTTTTTATCTTTTCCCAGATTCAGGGAATATGTTAACTGGTGCAGTA
>CAZRHO010000001.1:44123-49590 GCA_964599955.1 uncultured Methanosarcinales archaeon | reverse complement strand
AGGTCTTTCAAATATTGACTTATATCTTTTAACTATATTCTACTCTCAAGGATAGAGGTATTTATATACATCAGGTTCTTGCTTATATACATAGGGAGAAAAAAACAAATCCTTAAAAACAACTTGGAGGTTGAACAAAATGGAACAATATATACGAATAACTAATTCGGAAGGGGGTTCTCACGAACAAATGATTTACTCAACAAAAGGGTGGAAAAAATGAATTGTGTTGCTTGTAAAAAATATATCAAACATTGTTTTGGTATTGACTTGTGTATCAAATGTTTAAATGGAGGTAAACGAATATGAAAAAGTGTATAAATTGTGGGGAAGATAAATTTTATTTTTTTGAAAAAAAGAATTTTTGTATTAATTGCGATATGGAGGTGCAAATATGAAATGTGTAATATGTAAAAAGGAAATTCCAACCAACAAAATTAATGGATGGTATCAAGGAAACAATGCTGAACCAGTTAAACGTGGAAGGTGTTGTGACGAATGTAATCTCAACGTAGTCGTTCCTACACGACTAAAAATAGTATTAGGGGGAAACCAATAAAATGAGAATATTTGTTTTGGGGAAAGAATTAGACCCTTATAAGTTTTCTCACTTGGAACTTAAGAACCTTATTTCTGAATGTGAAAAAACCGATACTAAAATGTATGATATTTACAGAGTAATCCATAGAGCAAGGTCTTATTCTGTTCCTAAAATTCACGATAAAATAAAATACCACACCATTAATGGAAATACCCCTAAAAAAGATTTATGGATTGAAACCTTAAAAATTAAAAATATTCTTAAAAACCCTTCTATCTATGATTTACCTAAATGGAAGAAACCAACTATCAAAGAATATTTAAAAAATAATACTAAAGTTACTGCTACCTTTTATTTGGGTGCGCAACACGTTATACTCAAAGGAGATAAATTAATTCCTTATAGATTTAGATTAAGACTTAATGGTGATGGTCAAATTGCTTATCTTGATTATAAAAAAACTAAACAATACAGATATATGACAGATATGGGATTTAAAACAGGTAATGGAAGAACTTACTTTTTAGAAACTTATAATTCTAAATATTGGATAAAATTCAATTATTCAAGAATCAAAAAAATGAAGGTTGGAACTTATTTAGTCAAAGAACTAAAAATTGATTTGGATGTTTATGAACCAACAAGATTAATTATTAGAAAAGGATTAACTTGTAATGAAAGAAAATTATATTCAAATAAAAACTTGGAGGAAAAATAAAATGAAAGACAAAAATGAAGTATTGAAAGGTCTTGGTCAGTTTAGTGGAACTGAACAATACTACAAAGATTATTTAGGTCTGTTACTAACCGACGGAACTAAATATTTAATGGAAGAATTAAAATGTGGTTGGTTAATGAGCGACATAGCAGTAATCGTAAAAATGAAATTGAAAAAAGAAGAATTTATCTGTGTAAAGTTGTTTGTTAAAGATAGTAAAGCAAAAGTTGTTTACGACGACGGAAATGGAAATGTTTTATTTCAACAGAAATATGAATATACAGATTTTCCTGAAGTTGAAGAATTTAAAATGTTTTACACAAACGGAGTTTTAATGTTAACTTCGGAATATTAACCTTTTCTTTTTTTTTCTAATTCTGAACCTGATTTTGAACTTACTATAATTTGATTTTTTTCTGGTCTTACCCAAAACTCTCCAACCTTACAAACTTTCTTATATTTGATTTTACATTTAGGACAAGATGGTGATGTAAATCTTTTTCTGGGGTATAGAAATCCACAGCGAAAACAATAAGCCGTATGATGTGGCTTCTTTTCTTGAATACTTGAACAATCTTTAAGTTCCTTATTAATTTTAAAACCTGGTTTGAGTTTGATTGTTCTACTCATCTTAATAACCTTGTTTGTATAATTCTCTTGATTTTTTTACTAATTTGTTTATTGCTTTTGTATCTCCTAACTTATAAGGAGTGTGCATTTGTTCGTGTAGTTCACTCATCTTTTTAGTTTTAATTTGTATTTCAAAAGGTTTCTTTTTATACCTAACAATAAGATGATGTGCCATATATGGAGTTTTATCTTTAAACGCAACCTTATACTTATCTTCTGATTCAAGCATACAATTATCTTTTCTCTTTAAAGAACACTTTGGAAACTTTTTATTGAGTTGTTTTAATTTAGTTTTTATACAAGGCCTTTTATCACAATAAACTATCATTCCCCCCATATCTTGAACTGCAATAATATTTCTACCCATTTGTTTATTAATGATAGAATACATTTCTTTAGTCCGATAAGTTTTAGTACCAACTTCTTTAGCAAGGGTTTTAATATCTTTCCTATACTCATTTCTTCTTTTAAGAAGTCCTTTCCAAGCTTTTGATAACCTTATTTCAGGATTAACAAATTCTGCCTTCCTCTTATTAAAAGGGTACTTATCATCAATATTAGGAACACCATCTTTATCATAATCCCCTAACCAAATAGCAGTATATGTTCTGTCTTTCTTGGTAAGTTTCCTACTTTTAATTTTTTCTTTTCCCATAAAAAAGTTAAGTTTTTATACTATAAAAACCTTTCCTATTTATGAGAGACATAATAACACTTGATAAAAAGGAAATTCTTAAAATAGTTAAAGGTGGAGAAATTGAGAGTAAAGATGATAATAACCCTCTTTCCAAGCTATTTAAGTTTATTAAAGGAACTGCTGATAATGTTGTCATTCAAACAACTTCGGAAGACCTTAAAGATATTAACGAAACAATAAAACAATATGTAAACCAAAAACAAAAGTCAGGATTACTTTATTATACAATTAATAAAAATATTCACGAAACCATTAAATCAGCAAACAAAACTATTGCAGAAAAAGATGTTAACATAGTTGATATGGAACTTATTACAAACGGAAACGTGCCTATTGGTTTATTGATAGCTTTTAATTCAGTAGATAATAAGCAATAATCATAGATAAAACAAATACCCCTAAATAGAATAATATCTGTGAGTAATTTTCTATTCTGTTTATCATAGTTTAATTAAAAATTATGTTTCATTATATCTCCATTTATTACAATGGTATCTGTTATAACAAAATCATTTAGTCCTGGATTACTTTTTAAAGCATATTCTGCTGTTAAAGTAATATTTTTATTACTCATATTGTTATCTTTAAAGTAAGTGTTTGGATTTTGCATTGATATGTCTTGAACATAATTACAAGTTTGAGTCAACTTCACCTTATATCCTCCTGTTGATAATGGATTACCAAACTCATTAAGATGTGAAATTTTTCCTTGTATTGAACTTGGATTTTTATTTCCTGTTCTCTCTACTACTAACTGGGTTGAATTTTTCTGTCCTTTAACATCGTGATTCTTTGAATTTAAAAAATATAATATTTTAGCTTCATTTTTAGATGAATCACATTTCCCTGAAAAGAATTGTGGAGTTAACATAATAACCATCTTGTTATTGTTGAAAGCATACTTATTTTGCAAAGTGTTATATAACCAAGGAATTTCAATTCCATTAACATACATTTTAGCAGAGGTTTCTTTTGTATTTGGTAATGCTACTGCACCAATATTTTCTGTGACACCAGAAGAACATACACCTGAAACATACTTAATTTCTACCTTTAACCCATTCATTGATTTTCCATTCTGGTCAACAAACCTATAATGACTATATCCTGAAAGGTTACATTTATCTGCTGGTCCTGGTCCTTTAAGAATTACATCAGCCACAGACAGACAAGTAGCATACCCTTTTAAAAGTGTGTAACCTAACGCCACATTTATTATTGTTTCATCATTACTAACTTTCTTCATAGGTGGAAGGTTTATTTTATTTAATCCAGGTTTTAATGAAATTGGAACTACTGCGAATGGATTAAATTTAACATTATCAGGATATAAAACACCACTATCAGGATTTTTTGGAACAAACCCTTTGTTAGGAGAAATTAAACTTACAGTTATTATTGCGTGTGTAATAGTTGTTGCATTTTTATTACAATTATTATTAGCAACCAAAACTAAATTTAAATCTTCTCCAATATTCACATTTGAGTAAGGTTCAATGTAAGTTTTTGGGTCGTTTTTTTCCAGACAATCATTACATTCACAAACTTTTGGTGAACAAGTTGGTCCGTGTTTATAGAAATCCCAAGGTATTGGACTTTTTGATATTTGTTTACAATCTGCCGTGTTATCCATTTTACAAACTTTGAAATCCCAATAACAGCTTCCATCATCCTTTGTAGCTTTTGGATTATAATTAGTTGCAGTTTTATTTGTACATCCTAAACTTGAATCTTTATTTTTGTTACATTTTCCATCATACCAGTACCCACCAGCCTTTTCACAATCGTTTTGGTTAGGGCAGTTATTAACATCTATGTGACATTCTTTTTTGATTGTTGCCTTTATAGAATCTGTTCCTGATTTTTTACTTGTTGAATCTGTTGCTTTTATGTTGATAGTATAATCATATTTACCAGCAACTCTACAATAAATCCAATTATATTTATAAGTTTTAGCACCTAAAAGATTTTTAGTTACTACTGGACCACCATCAATAGAAATATCTACTTTATCCCCATTTAATCCTGTAATGAATGCTTCCATATATATGTTCTTTGTCGCTATCGGACATTGTGCTGAAACCCATTCCGTATTAATAACTTTTAATGATACAAGAACTTCTGCTTGACCTGGACAATTAAATGTTTGAACTTTTGAAGTCCATCCTGTTTGGTCTGCATTACATCCTTCCCAAGTGGATTTACTAATTGTTTTTTTATCCCAGCATAAAGTATCAACTTTACTATTTAGTTTTACTTCTCCTACTGAACAGAAAGGGAATTTGTTACATTTCCCATTATACCAATATCCTTTATTTTTACAATCTGTTGGATTTAAACATAAATGAGGATTATTAATATCACACTTTGGAGGGTCAGAACATTTTTTATGGATTTTTTCCATCGGTAACCATCCTGTTTGTTGAAAATTACATTCTTCCCATTTCTCTGTTTCAAGACTTCCGTCTGCACATTTTGTTTTCTTGTAACTATCTTTTTTCTGTTGTCCTTTATTACAAGCTGGGCTAGGGTTACATTTCCAATTATAATACCATCCACCAGCCTTATTACAATCAGGATAGTTATCACATAAATCTAAATTGTTTTTGTCACATTCTTTACAATCATAAGTTTCCTTTTTAACAATGATATTCGTTCCTTTATTATTACAATAAGTTACATCTGCTGTTTTAGCTTGTTTAGGGTCAGCTGGACACGTTGAAGTGGTCTTTGAACTAATGAAAGCGTTTGGAGTACATATTGGTTGTTTGTTACATTTTCCGTTATACCAATACCCTCCATTCTTTTCACAATTAGTTGGGTCATTACATAAGTCTAAATTATTCTTATCACATTGAGGTTGAGGAGGACAAGAAAAAGA
>CAZRHO010000001.1:295-44023 GCA_964599955.1 uncultured Methanosarcinales archaeon | reverse complement strand
CGTTATACCAGAAACCACCAAAGTTTTTACAATCATTAGGGTCTGTACATAAGTCTAAATTATTCTTATCACATTGAGGTTGAGGAGGACAAGAAAAAGATTTAGATTTAGATTCCCATCCAGTTAAATCAGTATTACATTCTTCCCACTCATCTTTAGCATTATCAACACCATTCCAACAAGGAGTTTTAGTTATTTTATTATCTTTAATTTCTCCTTTACTACAAAATGGATTTAAGTTACACTTTCCGTTATACCAGAAACCACCAAAGTTTTTACAATCATTAGGGTCTGTACATAAGTCAAGGTTTTGTGCATCACATTTAGGACAAGTTCCTGTTTTTTTATCCCACCCTGTATGAGTAGCATTACAAATTTCCCAAGATGATAATTTACTTCCATCTGTTAAACATTTAATATCACTTCCTGGTTTGTGTTCTCCTGTTTTACATAACGGATTTTGGTTACATTTTCCACCATACCAATAACCATTAATTTTATCACAACAATCTTTAGTTTCTCCAAGTAAATTATATTCTGATTGATTTGGTAAACATTGATAACCAACCCCATTAACACACAATACATCTCCAGCATTACATAACGGATTTAAATTACATTTATCATTATACCAAAACCCACCAAAGTTTTTACAAGAGTTAGGGTCTGTACATAAGTCAAGGTGTTGTGCATCACAAACGTCAGGACATTTTTGAGATTTATTTTCCCACTTATATCCATCTGCTGAACACTCCTCCCATTCTGAAAGAACAGTTGGACTTTTAGGACAATACACTTCACTTCCTTGTTTCAAATCTTTTGGGTTACAAATCTTTTTAGGAGTTTTGTTACATTTCCCATCATAAAAATACCAACCCATAATGTCACAACATAATTTTGCTGGACCTTTGTCTATTAATCCTGTTCCTACATTATTACATAAGAACGCATTTCCTAAAAAACAAATTGTTTCGTCTGGTTTACATAGCTGGTCTTTATGACATTTGTCTTGATACCAATACATTCCTTGCATAGCACAATCATTAGGGTCTGTACATAAATCAGGATGTGCTTGGTCACACTCTGGGGGTTTAGGGTTTTTGTTACATTTGTCATCATACCAAAATCCACCATTCTTTAAACAATCTCCTTTGTTTCCACATAATTCAGGAGTAAGTGCTTCACAACATCCAATATCTTCAATTTCTTCAACAATTCCTGTTCCTTCTTTATTACAAGATACTATTGCGTTCTTTTTAATACTTCCATCTGCACAAAGCTCAATAGGACTAATATTCAGAATTGAATCTGGTTTACAAAATGGTTTAGGATTACAAACGTCACCATAATAAAATCCACCTTGTTTCTTACAATCATCAGGATTAGGACAATTAATTAAATTTTGTGGGTCACAAGGACAAGGAGAGTAAATATACGTTTTAGCAGTACCATCTCCATTACATACATAAAATTCAGAAGGGGTCTTTCCATCTTTACACCAAGAAATAACTTCAATGTTTCCAGCCTTACATTTAGATTCTCCAGGACATAACTGGTTCATATACCAGTAATCTCCACCATCTTGACCACATTGTAACCATTCGCTTAATTTCTTTCCATCAGGACATAAAGTTACACTATCTTTTAATATTTCATTTGGTTTACAAGGTCCAGGGAAAGCTGGGTCTTTAGCATCGGGAAAAATACATCTTCCTTTGTAATAAAATTTCCCATTCTTTTTACAACTTTGAGCAGTAAAAATACATTTAGTAGTTGTTTGAATGGTTGCCTTTGGATTATAATTTCTTGCATCTTTATCCATACATCCTTCAATAGGTCCTTGTGGTTGTGCCTTTGCTCCTGGTAATAAAGCCATAGCACCAGCCATTCCCCCTAAAAATAAAGCTAATGGAAACCAATTAGGAACACATCTTTTTTCATCCTCATCCCACTTACAAGTAAACTTATCATCACATTGAGTTTTACTTAAAACTTTACAAGATTTATCTTTCTTTTTTTTCGCCATATTTATTTAGGGTCACATATTGAACTTGAAATATCACATATATCAGTTTTATTTTTACTTACTTGTTGAAGGAAGCAACTTGAAATGTAAGCTGTCTGTGAAGCATCCCATCCTGAAATACCATAATAACATCTTCCCCCTGAAGTTTTACGTTGGAACATATCTTTTTTATCAAAAACATTATCTACATCTTTAAACCATTCACTCCAAAAGTTATCTGTACATTCATCCCAAGCTTGTTGACCACCAACTACGACAACAATATCAGCATTTTTGTACCAATCAGTATTCTTAAACCAATTTAAAGTTTGAGGTTGAACTACTTTAACAGTTCCACTTGATTGTGGATTATTTGGAATAGTCCATCCCATATTTTGAAATCCTGTTTCCATAATATAAGCAATATTGCAATCCCCTGAACTTTTTGAACAACATACAATTACTACGTTTTCTTTAGGAGGGTCTTTACATTTATTATTTTGACAACCATATCCTTTACAATCTTGTGTTTCTTCTTCTTGGTTATCGCAAGAATCAAACCAATGAACATCTCCATCCTTTCCACAACTTTGGTAACTATGAGATTTACATACTGGTTTTGAATTACATTTATCATTAGAACATCCATATTGACAAGATTGACCACTACCCCATTGACCATTCTTACAAGTTTCTTGACCATTACCTTTACATCTTGTATCGTTATCAAAAGTACAACATTCTGAACCTTCTGAAAAACATCCTTTAAAGTTTGGAACATCCCCTTTAACTTTTTTACAAGTTCCATTACTACAAGCTAAATGCGCACATTCCCCCCCGATACATCCGTTAGCACAAGATTTTAATCCTTGCCATTTGAAATTTACACATTTTTGAACTGAATTTCCATCACATTGAGTAATTCCATTCGGTTGACATTCTGGTTGAGGACATATAATTCCTTTCTGTAACCAAGATTGACCATCAGCAGAACACTCATCCCATTTCCCAATCTTACTTATATCAGTTAAACAAGGTTCTTCATTCTTTTTAGATAGAGGAGAACACATATTACATTTATTATTTTGACATCCGTAAGCACAAGATTGACCACTCCATTGACCACTCTTACAAGTTTCTAATGAGTTCCCTTTACATTGAGAAGAATTACCTTTACAACAATCTTGTCCTGTATTCTTACAACCAGGGTCATCAGGTCCTAATCCAATAGTTTCAACACATTTATTTCCATCACAAGTTAAATGGAAAGGTGGTTTACAAGCATTATTTTCACAACCATAAGTACAATGTTGTTCTTTTACCCATAATCCGTTTGAACATTTTTCAAGAATATCTCCATTCCCACAATTTAAATCTCCTTCTTTACACATTAAACAACTACCATCATCTTTAGTTGCTGTTGGGTCAAAGTTAATAGCATTAGGGTCTGTACAACCTTCAATAATACAACTACCATCATCCTTTGTTGCAATAGGATTAAAGTTAGTAGCCTTTGGATTAGTACAACCTTCAATAAAACAACTACCATCATCTTTGGTAGCTAAAGGATTAAAATTAGTAGCGTTAGGGTCAGTACACCCCGAAATCACACAACTTCCATCATCCTTTGTTGCTAAAGGGTTAAAATTGTCAGCCTTTGGGTCAGTACAACCAAGAATAGGTTGAATACAAGTTCCGTTATCTAAAGTATCTTTAGTGTCAAAGTTTTTAGCATTAGGGTCTGTACAACCTTCTACAATACAACTTCCATCATCCTTATTGGCTAAAGGATTGAAATTATTTGCTATGGGATTAGTACATCCTGGAATATCTAATACAGCATTCTTTGGAGTTTTGAAATATGAATATAAGGCAACTCCTGAACCTACTAAACTTAATAGAAATAGTAAACCACCAGAATCCCTTTCTTTTTCTTTCTTTTTACGAACCATACAATAAAAAATACTGATTTTTTAATATATAAAACTTTTGGTTATTTGATATTATGTTCGTCAGCTTTGCTGACCTGCGAAGCAGAGTTTGAGGGGGGAACGATTGAGTTGCTCAAGACTTTCTGTTTAAGTCTATCCCTACCAATTTTTACATATTTTTCTTCTAATTCAATCCCTATTCCTTTTCTGTTTGTTTCTTGACAAGCTACTAAAGTTGAAAAAGAACCAGCAGTAAAATCTAAAACTGTGTCCCCCTCATTTGAATATGTTTTAATTAAATCTTTTAATAATGCTACTGGTTTTTGTGTTGGATGAAGTCTTTTTGAATTTGGGTCTTTTGTATACTTTAAAACGTTACTTTTACACCCTCTGCCTTCCCATAGATTAAAAGTGCTTGAAAATCTTTTCTTTATTTCTTCATCTATCCTTTTTAATTCAGAATATTCAATAAACCAATCTTGACTATTAATTTCATATAACTCAATTAACTTATCATAAGTTTCTTTAGTGCATAGACAAAATTGTGAACTTTCATCATTACTTTCTAAAAAATGCTGTGCTCCTCCATTGCCAATTTCTTTAAATAATCTTAATCTTGAATATTTAATATAATTCTTTATTTTCATTGCATATTCCCTTAATGGGTGTAGTGCATTAGTATCGTGAGTTTTGCTAAATATTAATATATCCTCTGTATATTTCACCATTGCCTTGTTCGCCAATAATGCATTAGCAAAATTATCTTTTAACCAAATCGCCTTATAATCAAATGGTAAATTCCCTATAGATTTATTTATTAAATCTGTACTAAATGGGTCTTGGCTAAATAATATCAACTTTCCATTTTTTCTTAAAACTCTTTCACATTCTTCAAACATCTTTTCAATATTAATAACCTCATCCCAACTTTTATAATCCTTGTTTCCCCAACTTTTAGGTCTTAATGGGTTGATTAAATTTTTGATTGTTCCATAAGGGGGGTCTGTTAAAATTAAATCTACACTTCCAGCTTCTAATTTTTTCATTTCTTCTAAACAATCTCCTTGAATTAATTTTATATTTTCCATCTTGTTGTCCTCAATCGTGGCGTGGGAGTTCCCCCCTCAAATTGAACATAATTACCTATTGACAAACACCATTACAAACATAAAATTCTTGGTTAGGAATTGGGTTTTGACCTACATTATAAAACCTTAAACAGAACCCTCTCTCATCACATTCTTCAAACTGAACAATTCTAACTATGTCAATGTAATTCTTTGCTTTAGCTGTAATTGTATAAACATCAGCACCAGGTAATACAAACCTTTTAGTTACTGGGATAAATTCATCTACAATGACAGGACCTCTATTTGCTCCTGAAATTGAAATACTTGCAGTTTTTGGGAAACATACAGATAAAGTTAAAGAAGTATCACATTTCTTTCCACCCCTTAAAAATAATAAGGGTGCTAATAAAAATAAGAGTAACCAAGCTTTAGAACTTTTTTGACATTTATTTTCGTTTGAGTTCCAACTACACCCACCAGTTTCTTCGCATTTTGTTTTACTATAACGACTACAACTTTTTGAAACCATACTTGTGTTTTAAGATATTTCTTCCTCCTTCTAATACTGGAACTAAAAACATCCAATTAGGGTCATTTGTAGTATATGAAATTAATCCAAGAACAATAATTTGAATAGCACTAATACCAACTTTCTTTCCCCATAACTTCCATTTAAATCTTTTTGCCATTATTTAAATCCCCACATATACCCTAATAAAGTTACGATAAACCCTGTTAGACCATATAACCATTTTGTATGCCACTTTACAGTTCCGTTAGTTTGAACAACGTGACGTTTAATCTCTTCTAATGATTCCCCTTGACGTTTTTGCTCATTATAAATGTCTTGGTTTGTTATTTTTAGGAAAGTTTTTTGTGCCATAGTCATTACCTATGGTCTATACCTGTAAGCTATTTTTTTTGCCATCCCTAAATCAGGTTGTGAACATAAAATTCCTTCAATAGTAACTACAATGGTAGCTGTAACTGCTACTGCTGGTTGAATTATTTTAATATTTACGCCACCTTGACTTTCAATTAAAGGTAAAGTTTTAATACTCATTGGGAGTAAATCGTTTGTAACTAATGTATCTTCACTATAATATTTTCCAAAGCCAGTTAAATTAAATTGAACAGAAGTAGCCCCACTAATATCTGCGATAGTTATTTTTGTTACAAGTAAAGTTCTTCCAGAAGGAACACTTATAGCTTGTGTAACAGAAGTATCAGAAGTAGTAATGTCAAGTGATTGAGATTGAAGGTAAAAAGATAGCCCTTTATCAATTACTTCAAATTCGTGGTCACACATTACAGAACAATCTCCATCACAATTATTACAAGTCATCTTATAAAAACATATGATTTAATTGTATTTAAATGTTTCTGTTTCTAATCGTCAACTAATATGATGTCAAACCCTGCACTAAATCCAGCTTGAGATACTCCAGAAGCTAAAAGTTCAACTGAAAATTCAATATCTGTCATAGAATCAAACTTTACTCATTGTAAATCTTTTACTACTCCCTTAATAGAATCTTCCCATTTCTTAATATCCCACTTCTTTGCTTCTTCTCTTGGTGTCCATTCTTTCTTAAATAAGTTATTAAGGGCTTCCTGATAACTTTCTAATTTATAGGTATCTACCACTATCCCCCCCTGAAAGTCCTCTACATCCCAAAGAAACCCTGTTTTGTAAGCAATTACAGGTTTACCACAAGCCATCGCTTCCAATGGAACAAACCCAAAACTTTCTACTGGAGAAGTGCTTATACAAAAATCAGCAATATTATATAACCCCACCATTTCTTCTTGAGTTAAGTTTTCATAAACTTCAAAGTTCTTTAATTTGCGTGGAATTTTTACAGAACCACCAAAGAATACACAAATCCAATGAATGTCAGGATTGTTTTTAATTAGTTCAGGCATAAACCCCCATTTCAAAGGATGATGTTTACCTACCCAAATACCTACCTTCTTATCTTTGTAATTTTCAGGTTTAGGAATATCAATCGGTGTGAATAAATCTAAATTAACCCCTAAAGGAATAACTTTGTCGCATTTTATCCCTTCCTTATCCATATAATGTTTCATAAAGTTACTATTTGCTACGTTAAAACTATTTTTTGAACATTCCCTTTGAAGTAAAGGATAGAGATAACTAAAATCAAAATCCATCCCAGTTATATTTTGAGATAACATAAATTCGTTAATCAAAGAAGAAGGCTCTTGATATAAAGTAATCATCGGAGTTTTTGATTCATAAAAAGCACCACAACAACTATTCCTAATTATAACATTTGCTTTATTTATTTTTTCGTATTGTTCTAAATACTTATCAAATATGATACATCTGTCAATTATTGAATATTTATAATAGGTATTATATTCGTAACCCATAAGTTGAGCAGAAGTTTTTGCAGATATAACTTTTGTTTTAAAAACATTCGCCAAACGTTCCGTAACTAATTCAGAACCCCCTAAATATTCTTGACTATTGTTAAAATTTAAAACTAAAATGTTTTCGTTTAAAGGGATTGATTTGTCTGTCCTTTTTTTTGCTTTTATCTGATAAGTATAAATGTTGTTTGATTTTTTAAACGCCCATTCAAAGTTTGGAAGGTTTAATTTTATCTCATCAATTGAAAAACCATTAATGTAATATTCCTCTTTAGGAATCTCAATCAATAAAGTTCCATCTTTTTTTAAAACACGATTAATCTCTACTAAATATTTCTTTTGCTCTTCTGGTGTTAAATGTATAAAAACTAATTCTGATAAAATTACGTCAAATTTATTATCTTCAAACAATTTTAAATCGCAAGAAGATACTTGATGAAAATTTACGTTATCAAAATCTTTATTGTATTCTTTAGCGTTTTCAATCATTGTGCTTGATATATCTACGCCGTGATATTCTTTTATATTAGGTGCAACCCACCTTGCAACTCTTCCAATCCCACAACCTAAATCAAGAAATGTTTGGTCTTTGTTAAATTCTGGTTCAAGATGAAAGATTAAAGATTCTTTCTTATTTTTAAAATCTTCAACACTAAAACCTTTACAGATTGCATCAATTGGATTTTCTTTTCCTTCAATTTCCCAATATTCCTTTTCAAATACAAAATTATGTTTTTCTACCATTTATATACCTCTTTAAATACCAAGACTTTTTCTGATTCTTTCATTCATATCACCCGTTTGATTTATTACTTCGTTTGTTAACATATCTTTATGGTTTCTATAATTAACAAGCGTTTCTCCAATTAACTTAAATTCTACATTTTTTAGAATTGCTCTTAATAACCATTGGTAATCTTCTCCAAAACGTAAATCCTCTGTAAATAAACCAACATCATCTAAAATATGTTTTGGAATAAATATTGATGAAAAATTTATTGTACAAGTTCTTAAAGATAACATTCTAAATTCTTCTTGATTTCCACGAAAACATTTTTGAGTTCCTTTAACTTCTCCTTTTTCATTAATAAAATTCCAATCGGTATATAATACCCAATCTTGATTTTCGTTATATGCCTTTACTTGTTCCCTTAATTTATTTGGAAGCCACTCATCATCAGCACTTAACCAACAGAATACATCTCCTGTCATATTTTTTATTCCTTGATTTAAAGTGTAACCAATCCCCCTGTTCTTGTCGTTATGGAAAACTTTAATCCTATCATCCCTTTGATTAATCTTTTCTAACTTCTTTGTAGTTCCATCCCTACTTCCATCATTTACAATTATTATTTCGTGTGGGGGATATAATTGATTCATAGCAGAATTAACTGCAAAATCAATCCACTTATACGCATTGTAACAAGGAATAATCACACTAATCTTTGGTTGTAATTTCATACGTTCTCCATCTTTTTGATACTAACATCATATTCTTTGTTAGTTTACCTTTGTTAGGGTTGTCTTGGTAATACTCCTCTAATGTGTATTCTTTAACGTGGTCGCTATCAGGACACAAATGAGCCAAGTCGTGCATAGATAATTTTTTATCCCCTACTAAATGAATTACTCCAACAGGTTTTTGGTTAACAATATCTTTGTAAGCCAAAGCTAAATCGTGAGCAAACAAATAATTACTAAACCTATCTGAAAAGGCTTTTGGATGTTCCCACTTCTCATAAGCTACAAAGTTTGCTCTTGTTATACAATAGTGTTCTAACTTCCTACACATTAATTCTCCACCTAATTTAGTTAAACCATAAAAGTTCTTTGGAAATGGTAAAGTTTCCTCATCAATTTCTTCTTCCTCTCCACTAAATATACAAGGAGTTGATATATAAACAAAGTAAACGTCTGGTTTAAACATTAAACAAGCATTAACTAAATTTTCTGTTCCCACTACATTTGAACTCCAAGCCCCTGGTCTATCCTTGTCGCAAGGAGGAATACTTGTTTTAGCCCCTATATGAAGAATTACGTCTGGTTTGTGTTCTTGAATAAATGTTGCACAAGAAATTGCATCTCTAAAATCTAACTCATTTCTTGAAGTGTGTATTGCATCAGGAAATACGTTCTTTAGTTCTTTCCCTAATCTTCCATTACTCCCTGTTATCATTACTTTCATTTTTTCTTCCCCTTCTTTTTTGTTTTTGGTTTTGGTGGTTCTGCGTGAACTGGTTTATGATTAAAAAATACATTAAGTGCTTGGTATTTAGCCATCTCAACGTGCATTATTATTGTTGGAATTGGAACTCCCCTCTGAACGTAACTATTCATCATTGTAAATAAATTATTTGCAAACTCCATATCTAAAGGAGTTTGTTTTTCTTTTTCTTCCATTTTTTTATGCCCCCAATTTATCGTTGTAATATTTATCTTCTTTACATTCTAACAATTCGTTATTCTTGAATTTTTGGATTATTTCGTGTATTCCTCTTTTTACATTAAACTTAAATTCAAATCCTAACGCAGTTAATACGTTTGAAGTTACTTCGTAATCTCTAAAATCTTCCATCTTTTCTATGTTCTCTAAAGATACATCATCTAAATCGTTATTGATTAATTTAGCTATTTCCCCTATTTCAAAGTTTTCTCCCACGACATTAAATACACCAAGGTAAGAATCGTTTTCTACAAAGAATACACAAGCCCTTGCTAAATCGTAACAATGAGTAAAAGGTCTTCTTTGTTTCCCTGTTCCAAAAATTGTTAAGTTTTTATCCCAATACCCTTTACGAGTTAAACTATTAACAACCAAATCAAACCTCATTCTATTACTAAATCCGTAAGCTGTTCCAAACCTTAAGAAAATTCTTGTTTCTATTGGTAATTGTCTTTCCACTAACCTTTCTGCAGATAATTTTGTTTGTCCATAAAAATCTACTGGAGTTTGTGGAGATTTCTCATCTAATACACCTTTTTGATTTCCGTATATTGAACAAGTTGAAGCGTGAATAAATTTCTTTACATTATACACATTAGCAACCCTTGCACCAATTTCAGAAGCTTCTGCGTTGACTTTAAATGAACGCTTTAAATCGTTTAAACAAGCTGGGTCTCCAACGATACCAGCCAAATTGATAACATATTGTGGTTTATACTTAAACGCACGTAACCAAGTTGCTTCGTCTGATATATCCCCTACTATTTCAACAAAATCTTCGTTATCTCTAAATTTTTTGTGAGTATCATCTCCCACAAGGAAATTATCCACACCTATAACAAAGTACCCTTTATCTAAAAGTAATTCAACTACCCAAGAGCCAATGTACCCTGCACTTCCTGTGACAACTACCTTCTTTTTGCTAACCATATTTCTTCCCCAAATTTATCCCAAGGTGCTTTAACTTCTTCTTCCACAACTTCTGATAGAGATAAATCAGCAATAACCATCATCAAATTATCTTCCGATAAATTCATTAAACCATTTCCAGCTGGAGAAATTACTCTCAAATAATCTCCCTTTTTCATAATTGTAGTAATTGGTTTATCTTCCCCTAAATTATAGTGGACCACTTTCCAAATGCCTCTTAAACAATGTAAAATTAAATTCTCATCTTTGTGTTCGTGAAAAGCCCTAATTGTATTTAACTGATGATTTTCAATCAAATAAATTCTCTTTTCTCCATTATTTAAAGGAACATTTATGAAATTCCCCCTATCGTCTGTTTTATTTATATATGTCATTTTTTTAACCGAATTGATTAATCCACTCACAATATTCCTCTGTTACTCTATTATCTGTGGGTTCAATCCTTATACCTCATTAATATTTTTACTATGTTGCTTGAAACTGATTGATGATATTCTGGAATACTTACTTTACGACTATTTTCTCCTATTGCTATCTGAATTGCATCGTTTAAATCTTCGGGTCTTGAACAAACAACCATATTATTACTTTCTAACAATTCTGGTCGTTCTGTACTATATCTTAATAGAACACAAGGTATTCCTAACAAATGAGCTTCTTCTGGAACACCACCACTATCAGTTATTATACAAACTGCACTTTTTTCTAATTTAAGGAAATCTGTAAAATTAGATGGAGTAAATAGTTCAATATTATCATTAAAACTCCAACCAGCCACTTTATTTGCTAAACTTGGATGTTTACTTACATTTACTTTGTGAGGTAAACGCTCAAGAACATCAAATATTGCTTCCAATCTTTTTTCGTCATTAATGTTTTCTTTCCTATGTAATGTAACTAAAAAATAGTTTTGCCTATATATTTCGTCTGTTTCGTAAGCCCTAACCATCTCAACCAAAGGGTTTCCCACCACAATTACTCTTTCTGGTTTCTTTCCTTCTAACAATAATTGTTCTCTTGCCCTTTGAGTATAACATAAATGCCAATCGGAAATACTATCAATACAATATCTGTTAACTTCTTCAGGAACTCTATCAGGGTCATAACATCTATTCCCAGCTTCTAAATGAAAAACTTTATATCCCATCCGTTTAGCTACATAAACTGCCGTGAATGAAGCGTTCGTGTCTCCGAGTACTAACACGCAGTCAGGGTCAATATCTTTCAAACTGGAACTAATTAAAGGCATTACAGCACCCATATAATCTATTCCTACCTTTCTATCGGTTTTTAAGAATACGTCTGGCTTAATATTAAACTCATCAAAGAATTGGGTTGATAAGGATTTATCAAAGTTTTGGTCTGTCCATATAACAGTTGTATCAAAATATTTCTTACATTTTCTTATAGTAGGAACTAACCGAATAAATGCTGGTCTTTCCCCCACTATGATTGCTAACTTCATTCTTTAATTTCCTTTTCAATATCTTTTTTAATACGTTTACTAACTGACCGAAGCTTCTTTGCTTTAATCCCAACCGAAGGTACTGTTTGCTTCGGTTTTTCCAACGAAAGAGATTTTAACAACGCAGAGAATCCTTCTTTAGTCTTAGTAGAGTATTTTTTGTATTGTTTTCTTTGAGTTTCTTTGACAAAAAACTTATATTCACAAAATTGACAAGATAAAAATTTAAATTTCTTTGTTTTCATATTAGTTCCACTAAAAATGTGGCTTGAATAAACTACTTTATGTATTCCTTTATGACAATACTTCTTTCGTAACCTTTTTGATTTCCACCAACAATACTTTAATCTCAATGTTATAAATCTCATATTCCAATCTCCCCTGTTTCATAATCGTTTTTTGTAACATCAACTTTCTTAATTACGTCGTACCATTTAGGAATAATCTTTTCCCACGTATTCTTATTAGCCCACTCAACACCATTTAAAGAAAGTTTTTCATATTCTTCTTTTGGAAGTTCCTTAATCTTTTTCATTTTCTCTGCAAAATCAATAGTATTAGGAATACCTTGTTCAGCAATTAATTTAACAAGAGGATATAATTCGTATTCAGATTTATAACCAGATTTACTATCATCAACTAATTCCCCCATAGCACTAAACCCACTAACTACTGATGGAACTCCACACGCATAACATTCTGCTTGACATAAACCAAATCCTTCTCCAAATGAAGCAGAAACATAACAATCAGAAGAATTATACAATTCCCCCATTAAATTTTCCATAAAACCTAAATCTCTAATTGTTGGAATGATTGTAACATATTCCGTTAAGTTTGCTTGAGCAATAGCAAGACCAAAATCCATTCCCCCTGGTTCAGTAGGATTACTAACTATCTTTAAATGAACGTCTTTTACCCCTAAATTGTGAATTAAATATCTAAATGATTTTAATAATCCCATCCAATTCTTTTGTTCAGGCTTATTTGTTCCTACTGCAATAAAAGTAAATTCTTTTAATCTTTCAACTGCCTTAGGATAAAATTCTTTAGTATTAACTCCGTGATAAATTACAGAATTGTTATTTAATTTTAATTTGTCTAATAATCCTTTTCCAAATTCTGTCTGTGCAATTAAATGGTCTGCTGTTTTGATTGTTTGATAAAGTCTTTGAAAAACAGGATTAGTATTAATATTACAATGACAAATCCATTTAACACCCATTCTTTTTACAAGTTCTGGAATGTATTGATACGCATCCATATAGGTATCTAATAACGTAATCAAAACATCTATCTTATAATTTTTCATATAACATTCAAGGACACTTTCCCCACCAGAAGAATCAATATCAACTGGTAATAACATTTTATTTTCTTGCCTACCTAATGTTTGTAACCCTACCATATATACATTCAAATCTTCATATTTGGTTAATCCTTCCCATAAATATTTAGATATTTTACTCATTCCTGTTGAAAAGTTCGGGCTTACACCTAATATCATTACATTTGTCATTTGAAAAACCTCTCTAATGCCTCTACTATTGCTTCGTCTTTCCTGGAGAAATCTTCCTGAATCATAAAAATCCTAATTCTTTTATCTAAATCATCTGGAATAAACTTTATTGTTATTTGAGGCATTATACAACACCAAGAAATCTCTTACTATATAAAACTATTGTTGCTACTAAAAGAAAAAGAAAAAAAAGAAAAATTAATTTTAACCTAATTGTGGTTCAGCTTTTGCTGGTAATGGTTCAATCTTTGCAACTAAATTTACAATGAATGTTTCGTCAGTTACAGTTGTTTCTAATACCACCAAACCAATTGTTGAACTTGCTTGAACTACTGCAATTGGTGCATCTGGATTTGATAAAGTGTTTGACATATTTGAATTAATTGTAAATACGTTTGCACTATCTACCTGAATTGCTAAAGCAATCCCTGATGTTCCAATTGCTGATGATACACCATAAATGTAAACTTCTTCGTTAGCACCAACTACTGTGGTTATTAAAGAAACATCTCCAGTTGTAGTCGTTGTTACTGCAGTTGTAAGGTTCATTAAATTGTTAGGTTTAATTTTCCTTTTCCAAGTTGATAAAACTGAATCATACTCTTCTGTTCTATCAAATGAAGTTATTTGTTTTTTAAGTCCCATTTTTAATCAAACCCTCCGTACTGAACTGGTGTGTACGCTCCTGAATAATCTTTTAATTCTTCAATTTGGTATTTCCAACCGAAAAAGAATACTCTTGGTGCTGAAATAGTTTTCAAAGTTGTATTTTTAACTTGAAGAACTGGTTGTTGGTAGTTTGTTATGAAGATGTTATTTGTTTCTCCACCATCATAAGAACTAATTCTATCAGATACAAATCCAATAGAAGGTGCAAGATTTGTTCCCCATCTTAATGTTGAAGCTGGTTGTTTAACAAACACTTGAACATTGTGTGAAGGTACTACTTGAACTATTTGGTATATTTCTGTACCATATTTTGGATTAAGTTCGTCAATTGAAGTATCTGAACTTGTAACCCCTGTCGCTGTTGAATCAAAGTCCTTGTAAATTCTTATGCTGTCTTTGCCTTTAATACGCATAAAACAATTCCTAACTTTAAGAACATCTCCAACAGCGAAACCTTTCTCATAATCTATGTAATTTCCCATTTTACGTTACCTCGTATGTTTTTGTGTGTGTGACCAATGAGGTCAAAAAAATAAAAAAATAAAAAAAAAGTTAATGCACTTATGGTGCAAGAACTTGTCCTTTCTTCTCTGCTACAATTCCCAAGAAAACTAAAACGTAACCTGTATCGGTGGTTGTTCCTACGTTGTAACCTTCAATCTTAATCAGAGTGTTTTGCTCTACGATAACTGGGTCAAAGTAAAGGGATTTATCTTGAGTTGCTGATACCCACTCAATGTTTCTATCCATTTTCAATGCACCACCAGCAGTTACTTTTAATCCTGAAATTAATTCTGCTGTTTGGTTTGTTCGTAATCCGTAGATAGCAATCCATCGGTTGTTTCCAATAGTTCCGTCATCAACAATAGCGTGATAACTGCTTGTTGCTGTTAAACTGAAGCTAAAGGTTGGGTTGGTGAAAGTTAAATCTTGAGGTCGCATATCACGTAATTCAAAATCACTTCCTAAAGTTGTTTGAGCCTTTTGGCTAATCATTTGGAGTGCTTTCTGCACTGCCTGAAGGGCATATCCCTTCAACTGTAAATCTGCTACTGGCATTTTATATCTTCTCCTGACCAATCAATCTCTACCTTCCTTATTTAAGGGTTAGCGTTGCGAATCGGTCATATTTTTTTTTGTTAACTTATTTAATGTTAAATAAGCCTGATTCAATTTGTGTGTTTGGTAAACTTGCTCTTCGGTAAGCGTAATGCTGTTGCATTGCTCTTTGACGTGCATAGTTAGCCCATTCATTTCCAGATGTTGAATCTTTTTCTTGCATTACACTGTAAACACGACCAATTGCTTTTGTTAAAGCTACTGTTCCTGCTACTCCTGCTCCTAAAGCTACATCACTTGAAATTCCAAAGTTTCTTTGCATACTCATTGCTACAAGTCCTAATACTCCAACACCTGCGTTAATTAGTAAAGACTTATCTTTAAAGTATGAAAAATCTTTGTCCTTTGGTTGGTAAGTTGTTTTCCCATCTGCTGATTTTTGAGGATACTTATTGGAAACCCAATCTCCTAAAACTCCAACACCAAGACCTGCAACTCCACCACCTACTACTGGTAAAATATCTGCTTTTGCCATTTTATTTCTTAACCTCACAATTTATTTATTGTTTTGTAAAAAAAAGTTTGTTTTTGTCATATATAAATGTTTTGGTTATATTCTTATGCGAATTTGTAACCCATATAAGCTATCAATCCAGCACCAGCCAAAATACTGATAACAATTAAAGCCTTGCTTTTTTCCTTTTTGTCATCACTAACCTCTAAAGTTGTTTCCTCTTCTTCCTCTTCCACATCCTCTTTTGGTTTTAATCTATCTAACTTACAAACCTTATTTTTACAATCTAATGTCTTATCCTTGATAATTTCTCTAAACTCATTCCTTAAATCTCTAATATCCGAAGCAGTTGGATTTTTTTCCATTAAGTTATCCCATTTAGAATTAAACCCCCCTACCTTCTTTGCTAACGTAGGGTCTTTTGTTTCATTGATTTGCTGTAACTCAAATCCGTGATGATACCTTCCTAAAAGGTAATGTTTCTTTGCACACCATTGATTTATAGCAATCTCGTTATTTCCTACCAAATGTTCTTCAATAGCAAGGAGATTAGAAAGAACTCCTCGTTTATTAAAATCATCAAGACTTTTAGCCATAGAAAAAATGGTGTTTTCTTAATATTTAAATCTTTTCTTTTATATATTTAGTTACATCTGAAAACTTCCTTTTTTTGAATACACATAACTTTTTAGATTTATCAATAAAATAATCAGGGTTTTTCTTTTTAAATGATTCTTTATGAAAATTACTTGCTCTATTTGAAACACATTCCTTTCTTTTCTTTGTTAGCTTTTTTGGTTTATCAATAAAACAAACAGATGTTTTTTTCCCATCAGTATAAGCATCACATTTACATAATTTAATTTCTTTTTCTTTACTCCTTGCAACCCTACATACCTTTAAACAAGTTGATTGTCCTTTTTGGAAATCCTTGTCTTTTCTTCCTGTTGCTTTTTTAGTAACACAAGTCCATCCTTTTTTCTCCATTTTAGAACTAAATCTTTCTGCTGTTGGTCTTTTAAATACGACTTTATTTGTTTTTATAAAATGATTACAAGAATCATTCATCAATCCCCATTTATTTTGATTTATTGAAGCAAACAAATTTCTTTTAATATTTTTCTTTTTAGCAGAAGGGTCTTGCACCCAAAAGGGAGATTTTTCTTTCAATATAACTTTACAAACATTTTTAGCACTTCCAAATTTCCTTACTGCCTCTTCCAAAGCAACACCAGTAACACCTCCATTCTCTGCTCCGTACCCTATTCCTGTTTTAAATAATGCTTTTAATATAACTACATCATCTTTTTGTTTCTTTGTTAAATGTTTATTATAATATGTTGTGTGGTCTAATGTGAACCACTTTTTAGTATAAGATGGATTAATTAATACAAAATCAATATCATACCCATTAATTATTGTGTTCCAAATAGTTAAATCTCCAGATTTATCCTTTCCTGACTTATATTTCCTTTTTAACTTATTAAACAAAGGAGTAATGTCATTAGTTATAATAAATAAATCAATATCCGTATCTCCTGATAAAAACGTGTTTTTTGCAGTAGAACCACCAGCCACCACTTTAGAAAAACCACCAATCTTGTTTAATTGTAATTTTATTTCATTGATTTGGCTTTGAACTATCTTTACTTCTTTATTTGTGGGTATAAGATTCATAAAAAATGTTTGTTTTAATAATATAAAAACCTTTTGTAATCGTAAGTTTTATATATTAAGAAATCACTAATTTTTCTATGGGTAAAACAATAGCTAATGAATATGCACTTACAACTTTCTCTATTTTAAGTGGGGTGGCTTCAGGAGTTGGTGCAATATTATTGAGTAGTAGGTTAAAAAAGGGGAAAAGTGCAGATGTGAGTTCACTTATATTGGCTTCTGCAATAAGTTTTAGTGCAACCCTTCTAGCAATCTATTTGATTGAAACATCAATGGAGAAGCCAGATATATGATGGGAAAGAAAATAAAGACAAGTTTACCCCCTATGGTAAGTTATCCTGGTGGTAAATCAAGAGTTTCCAAGAAAATTCTAAAAGAGTTTCCTAAAGAATATGATACTTACGTAGAACCTTTTGTAGGGGGTGGAAGTATATATTGGAGAGAAGAAAAAGCGAAAAAGAGAGTTATTAACGATATGCACAAACCTCTAATTAAACAATATAAAAAATTCCGTAAGGTAAATTGTAAGAAACTTCAAAAGTGTAATGCTAATGTTTCAAAAAGTAAATTCAAAAATATATGTAAGAAAAAACAAAAAAGTTCTTGTGAATGGGTAACTTCCCACGCAAAGTCTTATGCTGGTTTTTGTGAAAATGGTTATTCTCATAAAAAATCAAAATTATCAAATATTAAGAATAGGTGTGAAGATTATAAACAAAAGTTAAAGAAAACAACAATATTAAATCAAGACTGGAAGAAAGTTGTTAAAAAACATTGTAAAACTAAAAAGGATGTTTGTTATTTAGACCCCCCTTATGTTAAAAAATCATTCAATTATAGGAAAGAAGGAGTTACTGCTAAACAAATATGTTCCTTTGCTAAAAAAACTAAATCTAAAGTAATTATTAGTTATGATGACCACCCTGACGTTAGAAAAGAATGTAAGGGATTAAATATTAAAAAGATTGATTTCTGTTATGGAATGACAGCTGGTCCTCTTGGTAAATGTAAACCTGTAAAAGAACTATTAATAAAAAACTTTTAAATCTTACAAACTCTTATTTTTCTAACTGCCTTCTTCTTACAACCTTTAGAACGTGGCTTTTTAAATTTAATGCAAACTAATCTTGGTTTGTACACATACTTCTTACATTTCTTCGCCATCTTAAATTATTATAATAAAAAAGAAAAAAGAAAAAAATAATTAACGACCTGTACAAGCTGGTGTTGGAATGAATTCTCCCTTTGAATCTCGGCAATCATCACTTCCACCTTTACCTTTTCCTCTTGCGTATTTTTTTGATTTACGTTTAGATGATTTTTTCCTTTTAAGTTTAGGTCCGCAAGGTCCACCACGTTTTTTTGGTTTTCCTTTTCCTACCTTCTTACATCCTCTTGCAGTAGCCATCTTATCTTCTCCTTGCTCTTTTGCTTTTTAGACATTTCCCAGTTGTTTTGGAAACACCAAATTTACATTTTCGTTTTCTTCGTCTTGCCATATTATATCAACTCCGTTAATTTAATAATATTTATATGAAATGGTAATATTTAAATGGTTGTAGAACATTACTACTTTATATGGCTTTAAACTGGCATAACATTAAGATTAAAAAGGACACCTATAAAAGATTAAAACAAATCAAATCTTTAGTTGAAGTTGAGAATGACGTTTATTTTGATAGTATTTCTGATTTAATAGATTACTTAATTCAAAATAAAAGAGATGTTGGTTTCTCAATAGATAAATTTAAATTAATTTAAAAGAATAAGTGTACGTTGTGAGAATGATTGCCTTTGGACCTTTCTGATTTGGAAGATTCCGTTCTTGAATTACCATTATTATCTATAATGTTGTCTTCCCAATCGTTAAAAGAATGAATGTGTCCTCTTACTAAAGTTCCATCTTCTAATAAAACGTGGGTGGTATGACCTATCCAAAAAGGTTTTCCATCCACTTCTACACTCTCTACGAAAAGTAAATGTGCGTGTCCTTTATCAAAAGATGTCTGTACATTCATTTTAAAATTTTGTGATTAAATTATCACACGTTGCTTTTGTTCCAATATTTTTTCCACTTTTTGATAATTCTATTGAACATTTATTTTTTGCTGTAAAAACAATGGTATCTACATTTCCGTGTTTGTTTTTTCTGAAATTTATTCTATCAATATCTCTTAACCAAGATATACCAGTACCTAATGAAACAGAAAGATTATTTCTCTTGTCTCCTTTAGTTATACGAAGGGTATCTAACCAACCAAGACCACAACGCAAATCTTTCTTTCCTATATCTGCTTTGTTTCCAGCAAGTATTTGACAAGCTTTACTAAAGTCCGAAGATAATTTTTTTACCATTTTATTTCTTTGTCAATAGGTATGCTAAAAATCCTACTCCTAATATTCCTATTGCTACTCCAGCCCCTGTTCCTGATGATGAAGGTCTACTACTTCCACCAACTCGTGCATAATTTCCAGGTACTGCTATTGCTTTACAATCTCCACATCCCATTTTATCTTTTCCTCCGTTTCTTCTTTTTCAGTAATAAGTATAAAGCCATAGCCCCTACTAAACCGATAGCAACTAAACCATATTCTTTGCCTTCGTTCATTCGTGTAGGTCTTTGATAATTAGCATCCGTTTGAGCCATTGTTTGAAAGTTATTCACAGATTCGTTATAAAATGGGTTTGAAACTATGTTAGCATAATTTTCACAATTTTCGCATTTGCCACATCCCATTATTTCTTTCTCCATTTCCTAACACAAGTCATAAATGTTGATTTACGTTGCGATTTGGATTTACCTTTAATGTTTCCTTTCAAACAAGTTTTCATAAACTTGTTGTATTTAGATAGTTTTTTCTTTGCCATCTTATTTCACGTTAATTAAATCTGAAAAATCTCCTTGTTCTTCTTCGTCGTCATATCTCATTTTATTTACCTACCTTACATTTATTTATTACTTTCCAAAAGTCTTTAATTTTTCCATCAACTTTAACTGCTGGAACTTCACTTAAATTCTTTGGAGGATTTTTGAGTTTGTTTGCATTAACAATCTTGAAGTCATAACAACACGTTCCAGCCTTTTTCCTTTTAGCTATTTCCTTTTTTGCATCAGCACATCCTGGACATCCTGGAATTGTATATAATGTTGCTTTCTTCATATTATTATGTTTCCTTTTATTGGTTTACTTGTTTCCACGATAGTTTGAACTCCTTTAACCATCCTTGATATTCTAATTGTGAAAAATGCTCCTAAATCAAACATTGAATATGGAGTGTTTTGAGATGTCATCCAATATGCTTTTTTTTGTTTTGGTGCAAGTGGTGGTAACCATTTCATTCCCAGAAAATCTGGTTTATCTAAAGGAATAATATGTCCAGCTTCATTTATTACTTGGATTCTGAAAGATGATTGCTCATATAAAGGATTTTGCATAGTAACAAAAATATCTACATCAGCATTTACTTTAGGTAATATAGCAACGTCTGTAATATATTTTAAATTTTCTGGTAAACAATCAGCATTAAAATCGCATTCGTCTTTTTGACCTATTACATCAACAGGAGTATCTTTACAAGAAATCCCATCACATTTTTTATAAGAACATAATGAATCTTTATCACACTCATCTTCCCCTTTCCCAATATAAGATACACATTTCCCACCTGAACATTCGTTATGGACACATTCACTCATATTTTTACATTCATCTACTCCAGGAGAATTAACTACTTGACAAATACCTAATACGCATTTTGTATGTTTACATTCTGAATTTAAATTACAAGTAGAAATACCAAAACCTGGAACTTCTTTACAAATTCCACCTACACATTCGTTATGTTTCATTGGAATAATAACTACTTCTTCGTCTTTGCCTTTTTGTGTGAAAATATAAGCTCCAATTCCAGCTATTGCTAATAATAACCCTGCAACAATTGTTCGTCTTTTATTTACCATCATAATTTCTCCTATTTTTTACCTTTATTAATCTTTCTTTTAACTGAACTTGCACCAGCCTGAAACAATCCTGACTGGAAAAGGAAATAAATACCAATACCTACTCCACCAACTAAAGCCATTCCTTTTGCTATATCCATAAATTGGTCGCTAAGTGATTTATCATCTTCAGCCTTTTTAGCTTCCCATTTAATAATACTTTCTTGAGATTTAAGATGAATACTTGTTTTATCCATCATATCTTTAATGTCTTGTGGAGTTCCACATAGTTTTGGGTCTTGTTCACAACTTTTAACCATTGCCTCATAAGGTTTTTTGATTGCTTCTTGTCTTGCTTGTTCCACACCTGAAATTTCTCTTTGTTTCAACCAATCAAATCCCTTGTAAGCAGAAACAGTTGTCAATATTGAAGAACCCACAATAATCAATCCCCATATAATCATTGGAATTGCTGGACTTCCAAACTCAACAACTAACGCATAAAGTTTTGTTCCTTCAATGTAACAAGTTAAAACTTCAAATTCTTCTGGTTTATGACCTTGGTCTAATAAATTTTGAGTTAAAGCAAATTCCACAAATCCTTCTTTACACTTTTGTAATGCTTCTGATAAACCAACATTTCCAAAATCTACTGAATATAATCCTAATCTATCTGCTAACTCTGGAACTGCAACATTTTTTCCACCAGTAATTGATATATTGTTATTTAATATAAAATAAGTTGAATTAATTGTTCCGATTCTTGATTTTTCTACTGGAGTTTTACAACATCCACCAGTTAATACCATAATTGTTCTTCCGTTATATGATACAGATTTAATAAATCCTCTACCATCAAAAGCTTGAGGAGTTGCATCAAATAATCCAAGACCTTTTCCTTTTGTTAGATTTTTAGCAATACCATTTACATCTTCTCCACCAACACAGAAAATTGTTGAACCTACTGGAAAACTATTTACAAAAGAATTAACTTCTGATAAATTAGCATTAATATTTATTGCTGATGAATTTTTCCCACTATATACATTTGCAGTTGGGTATTTCAACCTTAATGTTTCTACTGATGGTTTATCCCATTCTAATCCTGTTTTAGGGTCTGAAACCCCACTATAAGTAATTATTATTGCCATTTTAAAAGAATCCTCCCAATCCACACATAACTGTTTTCAATGTTTTTTTTGCTTTAGTAGCAAACACAAGAGATTTAGCCATATCAAAAGTATCTTCGGCTGTCCATCCAGCGACTAATGTAAAATTTTTATTGTTTTTCTTTTTTACTTGACACCAATTTGTTTTTACAAAAGCACTAATAGGAACAAATCCTAAATCCTTGTATAAATTTGTATTGCCTTTATTACAAGCTTCCCACGCTCCGTGTGCGCCTACAACTATTACCTCATCATAAAAGTCAAGGTATTTCCCACCAGGCATTGTATTCCATAAATCGTTATAAGTATCATAAAACGAAACATCGCTTTTAATTCCTATTTTGTTTATTTCTGTTTTGATATATTGAGCAATCTGATAATCATTACATCCTTTTGCTGGGAAACAACTTTGTTGACAAGCTAATAAAGTTGAATTACTTGTTGTACAAGGTGGAACAAGATTTGAATTAGTGTTACAATACAAAATTAATATTCTTTCAGTTTTAGGGGAAGTTAAAGGTATTGAAATAACATTATCAAATGGTTTATTATGATTGATTGTTAAAACGTATGGGTCTGGCTTATATCCTTTCTTTGAAGCACAAACTGTATATTTTCCAGCTGGGGTATTACAATTAATATTTACAGCATTTTTAACTGAACAAACAACATCTCCCCCACAAGAACTTCCTTGATGAATATTTATGTAATCTGCTACAATAGCTTTATCGTTCTCATCTGTGGTAACGTAAGCCATATATAATTTTTTATTTCCACTACCTTTTGCGAACTTATATGTGACAATAACATTATTTCCTGGAAGAACTTCTCCACTCCATTCTGCTCCAAAACAGAAACCATCTGCTGATAAACATTCTTGTAAGGAATAACCAGTTGGAACTTCAATTACTGATTTATAAGCTTGTTTGTTTAATGCTCCTGTATCATCAAACTTTAATTCTCCGTTTGTAGTTGTTTTAAGTGTTTTAGGATTAGGGGAAGTTCTTTGTAATGTTATTTTTGCTGGTAACATTTTTCCAGCTTCATCTATTGCCCCAATATTGAATTTGATAACTCCTGGTTGTCCTTTTCCAGTTATTGTTAATAATTTTACACACGTTTTTGTGGTTGTTACATCTCCCCCTTCTGTTACTGATACAGCAAAATTATAATCTCCAGCCTTTGCATAAGTATGGCTTCCAACCTTTACATTATCTTTTTGACCATCTCCAAAATCTACTTCATAAATCGGATTAGAATAATTTTCATCTTTAACTTCAAAGGAAACTATCATTCCAGCTACGGAAGAAATACACTCAACTGATTTTTCTCCATTTGTTTCTTTATCCTTTTTTGTCAAATAGAACGCTAACGAACCACCTAAAAGTGCTAAACCTATCATTCCAAGTGCTTTATTGTTTTTCTTTTTAGCCATCCGTAGAAAAATTAGTGATTTTTTAATATATAAATGTTTTGGTTAATAAAAAACCCAAAGGAGTGAGCTAATCTCCTTTGGGGACAAAAATGGTCACCAACAAAGTGACAGATGAAATAAGTATGAAACCCGAAAGAAGTAAATATTGCTTCCTTCGGGAAAAAGAGGTGATAGATGTTTAAATTAAGGATGTTGAAAAAGTATATAAATGTTTTGTTAGTACTGGAGAGGACATATAAACTTATCCGAAAGATTTATAAGTATTAAATGTCATTTCATTTCAATAATAAAGATGACATCTAAAACAAAAGGTGCTATGGGAAGGGAAATAGCAATAAAATATTTTGAAAGTTTAGGTTATACTCCTTTCTTTGCAAAGAGTGGCGACCCTTTTGATGTTGTGTGTGATGTGGGAAAGGTTACGTACGCAATTATAGTTAAATATGGGAAATTGATTAATATTAGTTCGTGGAAATTTAACGCAATAACTTCAGAAGGATTCGTTCCAGCCGTTATGATGATTGACGACAACCATAAATTTTTGTTTTTAACAAATAAAATTATTGAGGGAATATAAAATGGAAGAATTAATACCGAGAGGAACTGAATTTACAGACATTGATAACATTACAGAATTAAATCCAAATACTGAATTAGATAAATTTTTACAAGAAGAAGAACAACAAGAAGAAAAAGAAAAAGAAGAAGAAAAGGAAATTGAAAGAACTCCTAAAAACTTTGAAGGACATCCTTGCGAGTTTTGTGATTTTTTTGCTAAAACTCCTGGTGGAATGAATTTACATTTAATTAATCGTCATCCAGTTGAAGCAAAAGCTATGAAAAAGGCAAAAGGGAAGAAAGGTAAACGAGGAAGGCCAAAAGAAGAAGCAACCCTTACAAATGATAAGGGAGAAAAGAAAATCTTTTCAAGTAGGAGTGTTCCTTTCCCAGCTGATACTTTAGCTTTAATGCAGATGTTAATTAATTCAGGTGTTGCTCCCGATATTAAAACATTGGTTCAACAATCAATATACGAAAAGGCGTATAAATCAGGAATACAGAATGGGGTAGGCAAAATGAATAATGATAGCAATACAAATCCGAATAAGGTAATGGAAAAGATGATGGATGCTCAAATGTCCAAGAGAATAATGGATATGATGGGGGGAAATCAACCAAATGGTAAATCAAGTGGTAATTTTGATATGAAAGAAATTGTAGATTTAATGAAACAACAATATACTCTTAAAATGCTTTCAAAAGGTTTAGGAGAAGGAGAAGGGGGAAGTATGTTCTCTGGTATGCCTAAAGAGATGGCTATGCAAATGCAAATGCAGATGTTTCAGAATATGACAGGTGGAAATAAACCTGACCCTCAAATCGCAATCTTACAACAGCAAATGCAACAAATGGCTTTACAGAATCAACAATTAGTTCAACAAATGAAAGACGAACAATTTAAAACAGTTATTGAGAACTTGTCAAAACAACAATCAGAGAAAAAAGATGGTTTCCAAGATTATCTTGCTGTAACTGAAAAGATTAGGACTGGTTCTGACGAAAGAATTAGAGCATTAGAACAAGAAATTAAGAAACGTGAAATTGATAATTTAAGATTAGAACAAGTTACCTTCCAAGAAAAAATGAATGACATTATTCAAGGAATGACACAACAACAATTAGGTGGTTTCTCTGAAAAGTTTAGACATAGGTTTGAAGAAAGATTACTTGACAAATTAGATATGGATAACCTAATGAATGAGAAGAAAGAAGGTGGTTGGGATAAAGTGATTAAAACTGTTGGAGCAGTAGCAGAAAATCTTGCCCCCGTATTACAGCCAATGATAGAAGCAAAAAGTCAACAATGGAGTCAACCAAAACCTCCATCCCCATCAGTAAGTCAAGAGGACCTTATGAAAATGGAATTGGAAAGAATGAAACACGAACAACATCAACACGCAGAAACTAAAGAAGGACCTCCACCAGGATTTATTCCACCTATTGATATGCAACAACAACACGAACACATTATGCCTAATCAACCACCACAAGGACCTCCTCAAGGTATGCCTACCCCCATAGGAGATATACCTTACCCTAACGAACAGGATTTTTATTCTGATAAAGAAGAAATGGACTCCTACAAAATGTAAGATGTTAAATCAGTTAATGAAATATGTTGCTAACATAGACCCAAAGGCTTTGGTTATGTTAATCAACAATAACATTGGACTTCTTGATTATGACCTAACTAAAACGTGGATTGTTGAAAATAAAAGAATGTTGAAAGTTTTTTCTACTATGGTTGATGATAAACCCGATATTGAAAAAATAATTGAAGATGGAAGAAAATATAACGAAGAAGTTTATTTGATATTTATTCAACCAAGAGCAAAAGTTTGGCTTATGAAACAATTCGTTTCTTTGAAGAATTACTTGGAAGGAACAAGTTTAATATTCCGATAGTTAAAGCTACATCTATTAAAGAATGGTTTTTTGTTAGAATACGTTGTACCCCCATAATCTCCATAATTGCGTTTGTTGGAACTTTATTCTTTGTTAGGGTGTATGTACCCAAACCTGAAAAAAGAACGTGATAGCTAGGAAATCCGTGTTTTGCCCCTGTATTAAACAAGAACATTATCTTTTAACCTTTTTAGCATAAAAAAATCTTCCAGTATGGATATACATCATAATTGCTCCAAGACCTAAACCCATAGCGTTCCAACCATTAAACTTTCTATCTTTAAGTTCTTTCCAATTCTTAATAAAGAAAAAAGCACCTAATCCTGAACCTAAAGCATCAATTAGTTGGAACTTTTCAGGACAATCACAATGATTTCTAATTTCTTGTCTAAATATTTCGTCAATTACAGCCATATTATAGACCTACATCATTTATTTCCGTTTCTTTTGAACTTCTTAAATTGTGCTTTTGCTCTTGCCCTTGTCTTTGGAGTTGCTGTAATTTCAAAGAATGATGACACATAAGAAGCCAATCCTAATCCTGAACTCCACCATAATCTATTTTGTGCCTTTGTAGATTCTCCTAATAGAGCCATTCCATAAAAACCAAGTGAAGCCAAACCAGTTCCAACACTTACATAATTTATATCTTTTTTCTTCGCCATTTTATTTCAACTCGTAAATTCTATATTTGTATTGTTTTCTATATTTTTGAATACCTTTAACAAACTTTTTAGCTGATTCACAATCTCCAATTATTTCACTTGTTGCACCTGATTCATAAACAGCTGGATTAATCAATTCTTCATCATATTTGTCTTCTGCTATCAATATACATCTCTTTTTCTTCGCCATTTTATTTACATACCTTAACACTTAAAGTATAAGACGGATTTCCAGCAGGGTCTTTATCAGGAGATATTTGAAAACCAAAAACCTCTTTTTCTTTGACAAATCCTGCCCCAGCCATTTTTAATTCAGTTACAGAATAACCTACACCTTCAACTTCCCAACTACATTTTTTTCTTTTTCTTACCATTTTATTTATTAACCTCACTTATATTGCCTTTATTTCAGTCCAATCTTGAAATAGATGTTTCCATCCTGATGGGTCTGTATCACATTCTTGTCTTCCTATAAATCCCATCTTTCCATCTGTTTTTAACACTCTTGTAACTTCTTTGAAAGATATTGTTTTAGTTTCTCCAGCTAAAAAATCAACTTCTATTTCTTGTTCAGGAGTAAAAACTTTATCAAACCCCATATTAAAAATACTAAATTGCATTTTCACTGGAAACAAACATAAATTTTTTATAACCGCAGTAGGAACAAATTTTTCGTTTAATGATATTGTTTTTGGAATAACAATAGTTGAAGAACCACTACAAGTTTGAGGTGGACATCCTGAAAGAACAGGGGGTGTAGTTGTAGTTGGTTTCTTTTTCATTAATAATAAAGCACCAGCACCTAAAAGTAAAAGTAATGCTAACCATTTACTTTTTGATTTTTTCTTCGCCATTTTAACTTAATAGTGTCATTTTATCTCCAGCTGGTATAGAATCTATTTCCCATCTACAAATTTTAAATTCAGCAAACACTTTTCCCCCATCTTTTGAAAATTTATCTAATAATTTTATAACTATGTGTCCGTTACTATCCCATTCATCAAATTGTTTGTTATCATTTAAATCAACACCAAACCCACCAAATTTATCTCCAGCTTGTCCTTCAAATTTTCCGAAACTCTTGGTTAATGTTGGAAACATCTCTGCTTCAAATGAAACTGCTCCATTATTTGTCTTTTGAGAAAATATTGATAACATTATCTTTTTTCCTTTTGAAATTATTAATTGATTGAAGTTAGGTGGTTTCCCTGTAATACTTGCTGATGATACGCATTTAGCAACTGATTTTCCTTTTGTCAGAATATAAGCTGTTGCTCCACCTAAAAGTAGGAGTAACAATACCCATTTACTTTTTGATTTTCTTTTCGCCATTTTAATTATGTACAATACTTACGATTGCTACGACAGCCATTATTAAACCTGAAGCAATAGTTCCAATCAATAGTTTTGTTGTATCTTCCATTTTATTTCCTCATCATTCTACGACACTTTTTCTCTGCATCTTTCTTACCTTGTTGATACCCTTCAGCATAAAGTTTACTTGCACCACGTTTTAAATTTTCCTCAATAAGCTTTTTCATCTTACGCATTTCTTCTTTTTCTGACATTTTATTTTTTCCTCGCTTGTTTAAGTGTTATTTTCCCTAACCCAACTAATAATGATAGTCCTACAAATCCTACAATTAGACTGACTAAACCTAATATTAAACCAGCACCATAAAGTCCAAGATTATCTGACCAGTATATCTTTTGTAATAACCACCAACTTCCAACACCACAAATTGATAAGGATATAAATAACCCAATTATGATGGTTAGTCCTGTTAAAAATTCTTCGTATAGTTTTTTTACCATTTTATGTTTGTAGCTTCGCCGAAGCTTCTCCTATTTTTACATTTAATTTATCATACCAAATAATTGTAATTTCCATTAATTTACCTACATCTTTAACACCTAAAATACTTGCTGGAGATTTACCTTCAATAAGTTTAGATTTATCATTTGCGATTTCTTTTCCATCAACATCCACTTTAGCAATCGTGTAGTCAGCATTTGTAATTGATTTATCAAATCCAAATTCCATAAATACGTTATCTCCAACTTTTGCTGTTTCAGCTGGAACTCCGTTAACATTGAAGTTAACAAAGAATAAATTTGGTGTTGGTTGTGCTTTTGCTTTTTTAGAAAACATAACTACCCCAATACCACCTAATAAAAGTAATATTAATGCTAATCCTTTTTTATTTTTTTTTGCCATTTTAAATTTCACATTTCCTAAATTCTTTATTAACTTTTTTTCTGTATTTATTAAAATAATTAACTGCCTTATCTTGTGTATTAAATCTTTTCAATTCTTTCCCATTTATCTCAATATAAAAGGGGTTGTCTTTTGATTTCCCATAACCTGAATTATTATGTCTTAACTCCATTTGAGGTTTTTTACAACCAATAACCTCTCCTCTTTTATTTTTTATTAATGAAATTCCGTATTTTAATTTTGCCATTATATCTTGCACCTGTCGTATTTACGCATTAATTGTTCTGCTTTTCTTATTGCTTCTTTTTTTGTTTTTGATAAATTTGCTACTGGTTTCATAGTCCCACTTGGTTTAATACCGTGAACAACCCATTTTCCTTTTATACCACTTTGTTCTGATTTACTTACTAATATTTCTCTAACTCCAGCAACTAAACTTCCTTTTTTTCTCCATAATTTTTGGCTTTTTCTTGCAGGAGATTCAATCCAACATTTTAGTTTTGCCATTTTAGTATTTCCCCCCATAACTACAACTTATTTCATTACCATTGGAAGATTTGATTACTTTGCAGGTATTATTTAACATATCGGAGTAAATAAACGCTGTTTTTTTAATAGGAGTTATTTGAACTCGTGATTCTGTTTCTGTAAATAAAGCAATTACTTCTTTAACATTAACTTTTTTTCCGTCTTTTTTTGTAAGTTCACACCTAAATTTTTTTCCGTCAGGATAACAACTAATGCTATCAATCCCATTTATTGTCTTTTTTGCCATTTTAATTACACCACATAGCTTCTTCTTTATGAATACCTTTTTTAATTACACATTTTTTTGGATTATCAAATGATGTTTCAAACCAACCAAGTCTATATTCCATTCTATCAGGGGAAGAAATTAATACATTATCTATTAATTTTGTTTTTTTTGTTGAAAATTTAGTGTCTGTTAATTTGCAATAAACCTTACCATTTTTTGTTACTGCACAATCAACATTAATTATGTTATTATATTTCTGTTCTTTCGCCATTTTTTCGTAACCTTTATTAATCTGAATTGTCTTCTTGACTGGGTTCGGAAGTTTCTTCTTCAGGAGAACTCTCTGGTTCTTCAGATGAAGCTTCTTCTTCTTCTTCTTCTACTTCTACTGGTTTAGCTTCTTCTGTTTCGGGCATTTCCGTTTCCCCATTTATCAATTTTTCAGTTTCCATTTTTTACCAGTCCTTAATTAAGCAAGATGCATCAATTTTATGCCTTTTGACTGTAATCCCATTTTTAGTTAATGATGTTTTTCCTTTCCTAACCATTTCCAAATATAATTGTTGAATTGTAGCCATATCTTTGATTACACATTTACTTTTTATAGATGATAATTTGTAAACCATATCAATATCCACCCTCACAATCTATTGTTTTTCCTTTATTTCCTTTCTTTATTTCACAAGTGTTGTCATCAAGCATAGTTTCAACATAAGCACTATCTCCATCAAAACCAATCGCAAAATGTTGTTCTACATCTGTATATACACTTTCAACCTTTTCAACATAATTACTTGTATCTGTGATTAAATTACAACTAAAAAATTTACCTGATGGTCTGCAACTTATTTCTCCAACGTGTTTTATTGTTTTAGCCATTATATCTTGCACCTATTATTTTTTTTCATAAATGTTTTTGCTGATTTTATAGCTTTTGATTTCGTTTTAAAACTATATGTATTTTTCTTTTTGATTATATTACGATTATGTCCGAATTGAAAAATTGTAACATCCCATTCTTTATTACTGGGGTCATATTCTACATCAATATCTATCCCTCTATTATTAGTCCACGAAGGTGGATTAAGATTTCCAACTTTCTTCCAACATTTCAATTTAGCCATTTTACCATAATCCCCCAATAGTTAGAATATCTCTTGCTTTTGTATCTGTTTCGTTTTCAGAAAGTGTAACTTTTCCATTTCCGTGAAAATCCATATAATGGACAATTTCGTGAGTTAAATAAAATAATCTTCCTGATTCTCCAAAGCTAAAAATCACATCCCCAAGGTAAACTCTGTTTCTTCGCCAAGCATCTTCATAGAATACTCCAATAATGTTTTCATCTTTATCAATTACTTCTACACAATAAAATAGTGGTTCAACCAAAGCATTTTCAAACCAAAACTTTCTCATAAATGAATAATATTTATCTGCCTTTTCTTTTGATACACCTAAAACTTTTAAGAAGTCAATCAAATCCATTTCTTTATGGATATAATTTTTTTCGTCATCTGTTTGGGGTAGAGGGGAAGGCTCTGTGCCTTCCACGGAAGCGTAATGACAATCAATCGTTCCTGATAACCCCATTTCCTCATTAACATTAGTGCTAACAAGATAACCAAATCCAAGAAGTGGACATTGTCCGTTTCCAGATAACCCTAATTCAACATTTACATCGTTGTTTTGTGGGTAAATCTCTCCTCCACAAGTTTTGTTGTGACATACCATAGAAAAATTAGTGATTTCTTAATATTTAAATCTTCCTATTTTATGAATGGATTTTTCAACATCTTTTAATATCTTTGTTGTTGGATTATATGGGTAATTTGTAACTGATATTTTTTTTATAGTTACGGAGCAACCTTTAGGACATATTAAAAACTTTTTAGAAATTCTTTTTCCACATAATTGACATTTTCTTGTTTTAATCATTTGGATATAACATTAACCCACATTGTATTTCTTCATATTCTCTTCTTAATTTTTTAAGTTCAAATGATTTTTCTTCATATTCACTTTCTAATTCTTCAACATCATCAAGAATCCAAACCAAAGCCTTCACTCTAAATTCAACGTCTTCCGTCTTGACTTTTTTCAGCCTATTTAATTCGTATTGTATCTTTTTGCTTAATCTCAACATTGTGTACTCCTTTGAGTATCAGTGAGGGTAGAGGAATGAAAAACCCCTATTTTACATCTACTCTGATGGATTTATACCAGGAAAATCATTCCTTTTGTCAATTTCTTCCAATATTTTCATCCTTTTCAAACAATCATAAACTTCGGTATAAACATTATCTACTCTAATTGTTGTAACATCGTGGTATAAACATTTCTTACCTTCACATTTTTTATTGATTAAAGGACAAAAAGTATTATCTAATTTATTTTCAACTTCAAGGATATTTTTTCTAATGATTAAGCTGTAATGGTCGCCATACCTTTTGGTATCTTTGACAAAGTCGTAACTTTCCCATTTCTTTTTGGCTTCCGAAAGAAGTAAATTTTGCATAACTTCAAAATTATCGTAAGGTGGTTTTGTGTGGCTGTTCCAGAAACAAACAATTTGTTCATCATCTAATATGAAAAAAATAGGTTGGTTTTTCTTTTCCCCTTTCCCTTTTTCACATAATTCACATTCAGCCATTTTATATGATGATGGGAAAAAACATATAGTAAATCAAATAAATATAAGTTGTTATCCCCATTTTACATTATGGGAATGTTAGAAACTATATAAAGGTTTTGGGATTTACTTATATGCTTTATTTGTTTTCTAACAACTTTTTTTCTTTTTGTTCAATCGCTGGAACTGAATTTTTAATGTTGTCAAAGAATGAATCAATATCTAATTCGTCTTTGTATGGTGTTCTTGGTATTCCTTTCAAAACTTTTTCTTGTTCCTTTGCAATAAACCCATAAGCGTTATCCCCTAATTCTTTATCCCTTTGTTCAAGAAGTTTTTTGTTATGTTCAATTTTTTGAGTTGCATTAGTATCAATCCTTCCAGCATACTTTGTATTATCAACTATTTCTCCTTCTCCTTTGTATATTACATTACTATCCCACGTTGAAGAACTTCCAACTAATTGTGCTGGTTGTTTAATAATCAAATCTAAATGTTCCATCATTGTATATGTTATTACGCACGTTTTAAGTTCGTCTTCCCCATATTTTCTGATTTTATCCATACAATTAATACAATAGGTGTGTTCTTTATGGTTTCCCCTTTTCCTATCCCACGTTTGATGTAGGATTAATGTATCAAAACATTCATTCTTACAACTATTACAAATTGGAGTTTCCTTCGCAAAGTAATAAAATATGTTTTCCTTCTTATCTATTAATAAATTTGTTGGGTCTATCATTTTATAATCTCCGTAAGGGATTATTTAATTTAAACGCCCTTACAATTTTTATTGCTCTTGACAATCGTTTTTCTTCTTCTGTTTCAATCCTTTCTACCTTTGAAATATTTTCAATCAAAGCTTTATCATATCTAAATAACAAATTTTTTTCTTGATTAGTTAATTTCTTACTAAACTTAATCCTTGTTTTTTTCATTATCATTACAAATTTTTCCGATTTCATTATATCACCTTTTTTTAAATCCCCTTAACAACCCCTTTTTTTTCTCCCTATATTTTACAATGCCACCTATCAAAAGCCATCTCCCAATTCATTCAGGTTTAAAAAAAATCTAAACACGGAAAAGTTCATAGACAGGTTTACAAACAAAAAAACGCTGTAAGTTTAGAGCCATCACAACTAAACTATGGTTGTTTTCGTTACCACTCCCTTGCTTTGTCAATTTTGCCAAATTGAAGCCCCTATGTATTTTCAGAAGGTAATCAACCCAAAAGGAAATGGTTAGTTTCCAATTTGTACTTCTTTGACAAAATTTTCTCCACAATTTCATTGCTTGGTTTTTGTTCAAATAATTCAATAACCCAATAGACCGACTATGTTTAAAGAGGTCTGAACACCATTTAGGATTTACGCAGACGTTAAAACACCCATTCAGTTGATTGTTTCGCCTCAACACGAAGCAAGTTAAAGAATTTTCCGAATTAACGGATTGAATATGATTTAATGACGATTTATTTATAAAAGAAAGATGTGATAGAATTGGGCTAAATCTTCCGAAAGATTTATATACTTGTGGCACTACATTTATCTTTATCATTGGTTGTTTTTAGTACATAAAATCAAACCCGAAACGCTAAATTTTGGGTTACTTTTTTTTATTTTTTTATTTTGATAAAATAGTGGAAACTTCAAATCTATTTAAATGTTGCTATTTCAATTAATGAATATAACCCCTATTTCTTTTAAATTTGTATTTACACCAATGACATTCAATCCAAACTTTATTTAGTTCTTCTGGTTCTAAATCAATTCCGTTCTCGCATTTTGGACAAACCAAATCTACCATTGAAGTGTTTGTATTAAACATTTTATTTAAATTTGTTGGTTAAATTAGCATACCCTACCTATATATGGAATTTGAATGTTTTGTTATTGATGTTCCTTACTGGAAGCAGTACTCTTGTCAGTAGTATTCAATCAAATTATTCGTTATTATTAGAATCTTCCACATCCTCATCCTCAATTTTGAAAAATTCCCCTAATTTCCTACATTTCCTTTGTTCGTTGTAACTTATTGTCATATCTACCACACCTATGTCTTTTTATTTTTCTTTTGCCTACTACAATCACACAATACCTAACTCCACATTTACACTTAATCCTTTTTACCTTCAATTTTTGCCACCTTCTTTTCCAGGATAGTTACTTTTTGCATTAGGTAATTAATCCTTGCTTCAAAATGTTTAATTATTTCATTCATTTTGTTTTCTTTTCAATCTTTTTGTAAAGACATTGAAACCTACTTTCGTCTTTCATTGTGTAAACCAACATTCTTGGATTTTGATAAGGACAATTATAATTCCCTGCATATTTACATAAATCAACTGATGAAATCCATTTAACTGAATCTCCTTCACATTCTTCTGGTTCATTATTAATTATTTCATCTACTGTCATTTTCCTTTCCCACATCCTAAACACTTTCCAAAAAAGTGTGGTTTCATTTTAATACACCAAATACAAAATTTAAGGTTCATTCTTCCCCTCGCTTTCTCAAATCAACGATATTACAATTTTCAAATCTTATAGTAACTTCCCTTTTAAACAAAACTTGAAGTTTTTGAAACCAATTAAATTTAACTTGTATTTCAATCCAACTATTCGGACTTCTTCTGTTCCAATGTGCTTTTATGCTCATTCTTCCCCTCGCTTCAGTTTTTTATTGTTAACTAATTCATAATGGTATTTGTGGTCACAATTTGGATAATCTAAACAAAGGTTTGGAGTTCCATAATTACCTAACTTAATCCATCTTGCTTTCATTCTTCCCCTCGCTTGAGTTGGTTTAAATATCTCATAACATTTAGGTGTGCTCTATCGTCTTTGAAAATATCTGATTTATATTTTTTTAAAGTTTTCTCAATCTCCTCAATCGTGGCGTTCTTCTGTTTACGAAATATTTTAAGTAATCTCTTTCTAAATATTTTTACATCAGTTATCATTAACAATTTATTATGATATTCATCTAAGAATTGATATAATTCCTTCTCTTCCTGTGCCTGTTTCATTTTTTCTTCCCACATTTATCACATAATCTTTTGTGAGTGGTGGTAAAAAATTCTTTCCCACACCTACATACAATCTTTTCTTTCAATAATACTTTTCCGTTTTTCCTTGGTATATCCATAAATGCTGTCATTTTATTTATCCCCCTTTTTACTTTCAATCAATCTTAAATGGACTACGCAATAATTACCTAATGTAGCCCCACTTAAACATCTATGTCCTGTTTTAGTTATTCCTTTACATCTATTCATTTTAATTTGTGGTCAGGGAAGGAATAAAGAAAATCCAACTTGGAGGATGAATTTTTTTAAATTTTCCTTCCCCAATATCCACTTATTTTAATTTTTATTCCCAATCTACCATATTTTTCCTGCAACGTATCCCAACGCAAAGTAGATTAAACCTCTAACCCATCTTTTGCTTAATACCTTGTAGGTTCTTGGTATTCTTGTTCTTGCTACCTCATCTAAACTCATTTGGTAGATGTATCCTTTTCCGTTTGCGTTGTACCTATCCATTTTTCAAGTTCCACCTTCGGTTTTAATCCTGTAAAATCCAAATGTTCAATATCAGCCATACTCCTTCTTGGTATTGATTTATTTGGTTTATAGGAAAACTCCTTTCCTAACATTTTCGCAACTTCTTCAAATGATGTTTCTTTTTTTGTTCCTACATTCAAAGTAAGGTTGTTAAATGTTTTTCTTTCCGCATACATTTTAACAACCCTAACCAAATCTTTTACGTGCATAAAATCTTTTGTAATATCAGGACTTCCTTCAATCGTTCCTTCGTTTGGTGTAATTTTCATTTTACCTACAATTGATTGAATTTCATTATCTCCATATACTTCAAATGGTCTTAACATTAATGTTTTAATTCCTTTTGTTTTATGCCACAATTCAACTAATAGTTCTCCCATATATTTTGTAGTTGCGTACATTCCAAGTGGGTCTGGTTTAAAAGTTTCATTTGAAGGGAATACTGTTTTATTTCCATAAATATCTCCAGTTGAAATATAAACAAAGTTACTCACTTTATTTTCGTCACACCAATTTAATATATTTGCTGTACCCATTACATTCCATTGAAGAATATGTGGGTCTGGTGCATCCCTCAATTCTGAACAATGGATAACCATATCAACTCCTTTCATTTTAAGATTAAAGTTACATACGTCTTGTTCTGTTGTTGAATTAATCCTAAAAACTTCAAACTCATCCTTTAATGCTTTTGTAATTTCTTCTGGAATAAATCCATCTCCAGTAATAATTATTTTAGGATTACTTATTTCTTTACCCATTTTAATTTCTTCTCCTTTTGTTTTCATATTTCCACCTCTTTATTTTTCATTATGTTTAATAATTGTTTTTCTAATAATGGTTTTCTTACTCTTTCCCTATGGCTTTTAAGATTATAATCAGTCCAAAATGATTTAAAATCAAATAGGTAGTTCCCAGCATTACCTTTTTTATGCGCACGAAGGAAATTTAATATTTCCCTATTAAAATCACTATCTAACAATGATTGAATTAATAACATTTCAAATTGTTTAAGTTTAGATTTAATATTAGCATAAACGTGGTAGCCTCTTTTAGTTTTGTAAACTTGGAGATTTAATAAATCTAATTTTAAGAGTAACCACCCACGTTCTTGCATAATTTCCCTAACCCTACTGAAAGGACAATCATAATCAAGTTTTATTTCCGTTCCCATTTTTTTTCTTCCCTTCTTTTTATTCTGTTTTCCTTCCATCTTTTTACTCTTTCAGGATTTTTAAATTTAAATATTTTCATATCTAAATTCCTTTGGATTCTTAAGTCATTATATCTTGCACGTTTCAACCATTCGTGATATTTCCTTATTGCTTCTGACCTTTCAAATCCTTTTAGTCTATTCACCATTTCTATGGTTATTGGTTCTAATTCTTTCATTTTTTTTTGTAACTACATCCAAAATAAACCTCATACCCTTGATTGACTCTGAAATTAATTAATTGATTAGGACAATTAAGTTCTTTTCCGTAAGTGCAAAGTTTTAGATTTGAAATATAATCTTGTTGCAAACTTCCGTTTTCTGCTCTACACATAACAGAAATTATTGCTACCTTTCCTTTGTCAATTTTTTCGTCTATTGTCATATTAAAATAAAAAAAAAGGTTCTATAAAGAACCAACAATTGCTACCCAAATAAACAAAAAGAATAACATAGCACTATTCATAACTGTACCAATGATACCAGTTACTAAACCAGCTTTCGCCATAGCACTCTCTTTGTCCTTGCAGTAAAACACAATCGCCATTACTGATAAGATTATACCAAAGTAAGGCATTAACCATAACAACAATCCAATAATTCCACATACCATTGAAGCAATCGCCCAAGCTTTACTTTTGCTACAACTTACTTTACAAGTTTTTTCTGTCATTTTATTTTTCCTCCTTATTCTTTTTAAAACTCCGAATTAAATCTTCCTCTAATCCGATAAGATAACATCTCAAGTAACCTAACATTTCAAAGGCTTTAGTATCATCAGTAAACTCTGTTACTAAATTACTTCCATCTTTATATATAATCAATAAAGGTACTTTTTCCGTTTTCAATTCTTTTTCTACCATAGTAATGAGTTCCTAATCCAACTTTGTTTTGGATTATTTTTCCATTTAAGGTCTTGGACCTCAACCCCTTCTATTCCTGTTGATGATGTTTTCTTAAGTTCTGCACCCATAAGGCCACGCCACCTTTCCATCATTTTATCTTTGGTATCCCAGATGTCACATCTTCTTAATTCAAGTTCAAACATTTCTCTTGCTTTTTGCATAGCTTCTTCTTTTGATTTTGCTTTAACAACAATTTTCCCATTCCCTTGAATGTTAATGTAACTATCTCCTACGTTAGATTTTCCTTTTTTACCAACGTAAGGTTTCGGTACTACTCCTCCTAATAAAGTTCTTTGAGCCATTTTATAATTCCCACCTCGCACTACACAAATGACAGAAATAAGCTTTTACACATTTCAATGGAATAATTATGTTTAAAAATTTACAATTTCCACATTCATATTTTTTCTTTCCATATTCAGGTCCTCCACTCATCTCTAATCTCAAATTCAAATTCATAAAATTTTTCATCTTCAAGTTCTTCTCTTACTTCTCCCATAATTCCGTGTGCTTCTTCAATATTACCTTGTTCTAACATTTCTTTTGCAAGTTCTAATCTTTCCATTGATGACATATCTTTATCAACAAAAGCCTGTGCTGTAAGATTATCAAGTATTTTGTAATCAGTAATTGTTGGTTTTTTGTAAGGGGTTGGTAAAACTTCCTCTGGTTGAATTAAAGGAACTATTGTTTTTTTAAGTCTTGTATCTCCTCTTGCTGGAAAAACTTGATATACCCAAGTACTTCTTTTTAGTTTTGGGATATACGCACTCCTTCTTTTAATTTTAATTCCAAGAGTATCTTCTAATAATCCTTTTGTAAGAGTTGAGTTTTCTATAACCCAGAAGTTTCTACCTTTGATAGTTCTTCTTTTTAATTCTCCGAAAGGAAGTGTTACCATTTTTATCTACCCTTAATTAATTCTGAAAATCTTTTTCTTACATCCGTCCAAGATTCCCATACGTCGTTTGGTTTATCTGCAAACTTCAAACAAAAGTCTAAAGTCAATTTATCAATATGGCCTTCAATCACTCCTTCACGCCATTGGTCTTTACTTTCGTTTTGTTTTGCTTGTGTTTTTTGTTTACAAGTCCAACAAGTTGTATATGGTTTTTTACAAAATCCCTCACAGGATTCACATCTATTTAGTTCTTCATTCATTTTTCAATCCCTCCATTTTTCCTTTTTTGTTTGTAGTAATTATTTCTGTAATCTCTATGTTTATCACAAGCATACTTATCAGTAGTTTCATTACAATAAGCGCATTTCCCTTTTGCTCTTTGTTTTTGATAAAAAATTACAGACTTCTTTGTAGGAACTTTTTTCCTTTTCAACAAATCTATAAATCCCATTTTACTCATCCTCCATTTTAATTATGATAATTTCTGAACTATTTAAATGTTTCTGTTCACCAGTAGATGATTTTAATCGTGGGTTTATATTCGGGCTAATGACTTTTTTAGTTAGTTCCTCAATATAAGTTTTATTTTTGTGTAACATTTTTATCCCTCCTTACATAACAAATCATTTCTTTAAACATTTCATAATTATCTTTAGTTAGGCTTCCGTGTTTCTCAAACCATTTATCAATAAACCAAACAACATCCTTATCTATGTACTTTTGGAAAAATTCTTCAATTTCGTTTTTTTTCATTTTTAATTTCCCCCTCAAATAATAAAAATAGTTCGTTGATAGAATCTTTTTGGAATTTGTTAAACTCTTGGGTGTCTTCAAAATGTTCTACTATCAACTCCCCCAATTCTACCATCTTATCTTGTAGGCTTAAAACCAAATTAATAAGCTGGTCTTTATTCAGTAATGTCAAAGTTTCTTCTTTCATTAAACTTTTTTCAAGTTCTTTAAATTTCTCTCTCATTTTATTTCCTCCATATAATCTGCAAATTCTTTTTCTTTGTACCCTTTGATACATTCACAAAATTGAATATAAGTCAAGTTGTGGTTTACAAACCAAAATCCCTTCATTACTTCAACCCACTTATTAAAATCCATATTTGTTATTCGTTGTTGTTTTCCCATTTTATTCCACGCTCCAGTTACTAATGTAATTTTGTCGGTGATGTCTTCTTTTCAAAACCTTTGGGTCTGTGGGGAGAAACAATTTATCCCCGTTCTGTATTTTAGCTCTACATCTTTTTATTGTTTCAAAAGCTGGTATTTTTTTAAAATCGTCAAAAGGAATATAGATGTTTGTGTATTGTCGCATTACCAAGTAAGTAAGCCACTTATCATCATTCCTACACCTTTCGTCAATTTCCAAAAAATGTAAAACTAAATCAGAAACTTTCTTAAATTCCTTTTTAGTGTGTTCAGTCATTTTCTGCTTCCCCCTTACTTACACAAATATGAACTTGTGGTTCTGAAAATATTTCCTTTGGGTATTGAAACCCACACTTATTACAATATTTCATTCTTACCACCTCTCTGGAATTTGTGCAAACAAATCATTAAGTTGTTCAAGGTAGGACCTCGCACAATCATAATCATTGTTTTTTATTCCAACCATTACGAAGTTAGCACAAAGTAACATTCCTTTTTTATTTTTCATTTGTACCACCTCCTTCTGTTGCTTTAAGTTGGTTCAAAAGATTTTCTCCAGCTACTGCTTCCGTAATCCTTTGTTTCAAATCTTCCAGAGTGTTATAGTACACTTTGTGCCTGGATGATGGTTTACCCCACTCAAAAGAGTTGGGTCTATCTTTTACTTCAATGTTTTTTATTTCGTTCATTTTTTATCTCCTCCAAGATTTTAAGTTTCGCTAAATACACAATCAGGTCTTTGAGATAATCTCTAAACCCTCCTGGTAATTCCGAATATGGTGTTTTGTAATGTTTTTCAACAGTAGATATACATCTATAACGAAGTCCAAGAAGATACTTTCTTGATTCGTCATCAAACCAATTCCAAAGTTCTTTTTGTATGCAACTTCTCATTTTAGTACCCCGAAAAGTCTTGTATTTGGTGGTTGCTTGGTTTTGGATAACCCCCTTCGTCATACCATTCTTTGTAGTCGCTTTTCCTTTTCTTTTCGCTATACCATTCATCGTCGTATTTATCCCAATATCTGTTATAGTGTTTGTAACTGGGAAAATCCATTTCAATTACTTGTTTAACTCCGTTCTGGTCAATTATTAAAATACAATTATCAAAACTTACGACCAAATCTTCTTCAATCAACAAACCCAAATCAAATAGTTCTGATTCTTCGGTATCAAATTCTAATCCCCATATTTCCTTTTTACCAGTTGATTCAAGTTCAATTTCAGGTTCAAATTTGTGTACATCATCATTACTATTAATAGAAATAATGTTGTCGTTGATTAGGTGTACATTTATTGTGTGGTTCTTTGAAAAGATAAAACTATTATTCTTACTTTTATCAATCATAAAGAAAGCACCAGTACCAGTCCTTGTTTTAAGTTCGGATTTTATAGCTTTGATAGTTTTTTTAAGGTTGCCTTTATCCACCGACTTAAAGAAGTCATAACTATCGTTTGGTATCTTTTTGTTTTTGATTTGTACAACTCCGTTATGATAACAATCATAATCTCCGAAGTTCCATCCGTGAATACAATCTTCCCCTTTTCCGTGGGTAGCCATTCTTAAATGGAGATTCACATCTTTACTATCATTTATTTGTTCCTGGTTATCAATGATAAAATCCAAGAATTTTTGATAGTCCAAGGTTCTTATTTCGTTATTTTCAAACTTAATATAAAACCCATCTTTATTGCCACGATTATATGAATTTACCACATAGTTCATAACAATCCCAAAAGTGTTCTTGTCATTTTTGGCTTTTGTTTTAGTTATATACATTGCTCTACACATTTTTATTTTTCCTCCAAGTTTATTGTAATAAAAAAAATTAAATTGTTACAACCAATTTTTCTTCAATTTCTTCGGTGATTTCCAAATTTAAAGGTTGTAATTCGTTTTCTTCAATTTCCACATCCAGCTCAACTTTGAACTTATAGGTTGAAACATATTTCTTAACAGTGAATATTAAGAATATTAAATAATCCATAAGTTGCTTTTGAGTTTTAGGTGCATCAAATATTCTAAATTCAACAGTTTTAAATTTAGAGTAACTTCTCCAATTGATAAATTTGTATCTTGAAGCACCATAAAGGTCGTTACGTTGGAAATAAGACATTTCATATTTACTTGAAGTGTAACTATTTTCTGTCAACCTTCTCAATAGTTCGTTGTTACCCTTATATCGCTTTTTTAATTCCTTTTTGAAGTAGGCATTAAATTTACGATTAAACAAACAATTATATGTATCTTGTTTGTTAAAACTCAAATGTACGTGCATCCCCATTGAACTATTTACTTCTTGAACGTATGAATAAATCACGTCAAAATCTTCTGCGATTTGATTCATTTCGTTCAATTCGTAAGGTCGGGTTGCAACTTCCCGAGCCAAATTTTCAGATTCGTGGGTTCTAATACTTCCGTCGTGTTTAAATTGAGCGTCTATTGATTCACAATATTGTTCAATTTCTTCCACGTCGTAGCGATTAAAACCTGCTTCCAACTCAATTCCTATTTTCATTAGTAAACCTCCACTTTTTCAAGTACGACATTAATCTCAACTTTCCGAATAAATTGTTTATACAATTTCAATACGAAAATTTTCATTCTCTCTGCGTACTTCGTTAACATCTCCTCACCGATTAAGTGGGTTATTTCAAAATTTACACCTTCCGAAATTCCGACAGTTCTTAACAAACTTAAATTAGTTCGGTAGCCATCAAATAATTGATTTCCATAGTCGCTGATTCTTGTGTCCGAAACTAAATTGTTAAGTTCTTCTTCGGTATCGGGTTTTCTCAAATAGTAAAAATGTTTGGTATCTCCATCTTTATATATATTTGATTCGTGTGTATCTTCGGTTTTGAATACGTTTTCAATTTCAGGAGAAACTTTGATAAACAATTTAGTTTTTCCGTTCTCCCTATTAACATTCATAACCAAGATTTTATTGTCGTGGTTTTTTTGGACTTTTTTGGTTTTATTTTTGGGCACGTTTAGTGACCTGCAAATAGACTTTGAATTTT
>CAZRHO010000001.1:0-256 GCA_964599955.1 uncultured Methanosarcinales archaeon | reverse complement strand
GATAAATCTTCGTTGTTCAATAATTCGTTTACCCTTGCCTTTTTTCCTTTTGGCTTTTGCTTCCGAGTTTCAAAAAATTCTTTAAGTTCGTCTTCGGAAACGTCGTTTAATAAACCAATTACATTTTTACCGAGCCGTTTTGTTAATACAAAATCTAAAACACCTCTTAACGTGTAAATACGTTTTTTAACTTCGGTATTTTTTGTATTAAGTTTTTCCAAAACATTTGAAACATCGGTTTGGTTCAAACTTACAT